>JAKAUF010000444.1 GCA_021827785.1 Acidobacteriota bacterium
GGCTGGGGCGGGCTGGGGTCCCCGGCCCAGCCGGCGCGTAAGCGGGACGCGCGGCGAACCCGGGGTCCCCAACGCGCAGCGGCGCGCGTTGGGGTGGGCAGCCGCGCTGGGGCCCGCGCCAAGCAATCGCCCGCCTGCTTCGCCGCCAGGAATACTGCATCGCCCCGGCAAGCGGCGCTGTGAGCCGGCGGCAAGCGTCAGCATCCACCCCGCGGTCGCGGATGGCTTCGGGCCCGGTTTGCGTTTCCGTCGTTTGCAAGTTGCCGCGAGGTCGGTCCGGCGGGCGGCGCGCCGGAGCCGCCGGTTAGCCCAGGCGGGCGCCGCGGGGCGGCATCCCCGCCCCATCGGCCTACATCCGAGTAACCGGGAGGCGGGGATGAGGGCGAGGAACACGGCGGCGTGGACGATGGCAGTGGCGGGCGGGGTGCCCGCGTGGCTCACCTATCGCGCCTATCGGCGGGAAATCGGAGCCGCCGAGCGGCGCGTCGCCGGCGGCAGCGAATTGGCCCAGACGCGCCGCGGTCCGATCGAGTACGCGGACGACGGCGACGGCTTTCCGCTGTTGGTCATCCATGGCGCGGGCGGCGGCTTTGACCAACTGCTGGATTTTGATCGCGACTCCGCGCTGCGGCGGCTGGGATTTCGGCGCATCTTCGTTTCCCGCTTCGGCTACTTGCGGACGCCGTTGCCGGCGGACGGTTCCCCGCGGGCGCAAGCCGCCGCGTATGCCGCGCTGCTGCATACCCTGGGCGTGAAGCGTTGCGCCGTGATCGCGGTGTCGGCGGGAGCGCCTTCGGCGCTGGAGTTCGCGGCCCACCATCCCGACCGGTGCGCCGCGCTGGTGTTGCTGGTGCCGGCGGCGTATGCGCCCGGCGCCGGAGTGACCGCCGCCCCGGAAGCGCCGCGGATCATGAACGCTTTCCGCAACCTGCTGCTGACTTCCGATTTTGCTTTTTGGCTGACGGCGAAGCTGGGGCGGAGCATGCTAGTCCGGACAATTCTGGGCACCCCGCCGGAGATTGCCGCGCAGGCCAGTCCCGCCGAGCAACACCGAATCACGGCGATCCTGGCGGGCATTCTGCCGGTCCGCCGCCGGCGCGCCGGTCTGCTCAACGACACTAGGATGATGGCGCGGCTGCAACCAGCCAACTTGAGCGCCATCCAGGCCCCGACGCTGGTGGTCAGCGTGAATGACGACCTGTATGGAACCTATCGGAGCGCCCGGTATATCGCCGGGGCAGTTCCCCATGCGCGGCTGGTGATGTACCCGGACGGCGGGCATCTGTGGGTCGGGCACGATGAGGAACTGCGGCGGGAGTTGAGTGACCTCTTGCGCCCCATCGCCGCCGCGGCGCTGCGGCCCGCGGCCTAACCAATTGCCCCCGGGGCAAAAGACGGCGCCCCCGCGGCCGGAAGGTCGCCACCGCGGCTTGGGCGGCGCCGGCGGCGGGCGGTGCCCGGCGGCGCGGCGCGGATAATCGGGATATGCACTGGGTTGTCGTCGGCGGGCAGTCGCGCAGCGTGGGCAAAACGGCCGCCGTTTGCGGCCTGATCGCCGCTCTCAACGACCGCCGCTGGACGGCGGTCAAGATCACCCAATTCGGCCATGGCATTTGCAGCCGCAGCGGGCATGCCTGCGACTGCGCCTGCGAGGATGGCGATTGGGCGCTCAGCGCTGAACGGAACTCCGCCGGGCGAAAAGACACGGCCCGCTTTCTGCGCGCCGGGGCGCGGCGCGTCTGGTGGCTGCGCACGCGGATGGGCGCCCTGGCCCAGGCGCTTCCGGCTCTGGAGGCGCAGTTGGCGGCGGAGATGGCGGCGGAAACGGAAGGGGAGCCCGGCGACGCGGCATGGGTGATCTGCGAGAGCAACAGCCTGGTCGCGCTGCGCCGCCCGGATCTGTATTTGACGCTGCTGGATCCCGCCATCGCCGATTTCAAGGATTCCGCCCGCGCGCTGTTGCCCCGCGCCGACGCGCGTTTGATCGTCGGCGCCGGATCCGGCGCGGCTGCGGGGCAAACGGCGGAGGCGGGAGTCGGCGCCATCCCTGGCGAGACCGCTCCGGCCAGCGCTGGCGTGGCCAAGGCCAATGCCAACGCCATCCGAGCATTCACCGTCGCCCCGCCTACCTATCTGAGCCCTGCCGTCATCGCCTTCGCCCGCTCCCGCCTGGCGATATCGTCCGGGGCGTAAGACGCCGCGCCGCCTGCCGCCATGATCTACTTTGGCGGCGCGGACGGCTTGTCCGCACCTGGCGGCGCGCCGACGGCCCGCACCCCCAGGGGCGCCTGCGGGCTGATACGGGTACATCCTCGCGTGGTGGCGGCCAGCGGTCCGGCTATTCCTGGCGCAGGGCTTGGATGGGATCCACCGCCGCGGCGCGGCGGGCGGGGAGCCAGCAGGCGGCCAACGCCACCGCCAGCAGGGTCACGGATGCGGCGGCAAGCACAGGCGGGTCGCTGGGCTGGACGTGATACAGCAGGCTCGCCAGCAGCCGCCCGCCGGCAATTGCGCCGGCGACGCCGATGGCGATGCCGGCCAGCGCCAGCGTCAGGCCTTGGCGCAGGATCAGTCCCAGCACTTGGCCGCGTTCCGCGCCGAGCGAAATGCGGATGCCGATCTCCCGCGTCCGCTGCGTCACCAAATAGGACATGACGCCATAGATGCCCACGGCCGCTAGCGCCAAGGCCAGGGCGGCGAAGATGCCGAGCAGCATGGTCTGGAACTGAGCGAAGCCGGTCAGGCTGTCCAGCAGGCCGCGCAGCGTTACGGCGCCAAACAGCGGCAGGCTGGGATCTACCGCCGCCAGGGTGCGGCGCAGGGGAGCGATCTGCTCCGCCGGCAGCAGCGTACTGTGCAAAACCAAAATCGTGCCGCCGAAGTTGGCGCCGTCAAAGGGCTGGTATTCCTCGGGAACCGCCGGATGCTTCACGCCCCACTCGCGCACATTGCTGACCATGCCGACCACCT
>JAKAUF010000286.1 GCA_021827785.1 Acidobacteriota bacterium
ATCTTCCCTGCGCCGTACCCGCGGCGGCTGGCACAGCGCGGCCATGTCGGTCTTGCCCTCCTGAACGTACGTGGGGCGCAGCTTGCCGTCCCGCGCATCTTCCAAGATCCGCTCCCATACCGTCTCCGCCTCGCTTGTGCATATGGCATCCGCGTGCTGCAGGGCGTGGTCCGGCACCATGAACGGGTGATAGCCGCCCAGCACCACCTTCACGCCCCGTTTGCGGAACGCGTCGGAGATTTGGTACGCCCGCGTGGCGTTGGTCACCATGACCGTTATAGCCACCAGATCCACGCGCGCGTCGAAGCGGATGTCCCTCAGGTTTTCATTCACCACCGTGAGCTTGACCCAGCGCGGGGTCATGGCCGCGAGCGTCTCCAGCCCGTTGAACTGGAAGCCGTAACTTCGCGCCCGCAACGGCCACAGCGGCAGCTCATGAAGCTTTTCAAGGCTGAATTGCGTGCGAACCGGGGATCCGGGGTCGCGGCGCGGGTAAATCAACAGAACGCGCATCGCGGTGCTCCAACGCGGGCGCCACGCCGGGCACTGCTCCTCGGGCAGGAGCCGAGCAGATGCAAGCCGCGGCGTCCGTGCGAAAATTCATTTTCTATTTAACACCTCTCGGTTCCGGGACGGCGCGGGAAATTTCGCCGCCCCCTTCGCGGGGGTCGCGCCGCGGCCCGCGCCAGGCAATGTTGCAAAGGGAACAGACGGGCGGCCCGCCCCGCCGGACCCTAAAAGAGCACGCTATGGATGGGCGCGGATGTCGGCGCGCCAGGATCGCGCTGCCGCCCGTCGCCTCCATCCTTGCCGGGAGGCGCTCAATGCCGCAAGCTCATGCACGGTTTCCACCAACGCGGCTGGCCAGCCGGCCCCGCGACGGCCGCCCATGGAATCAGCCCTGGTGGCGGCCCGCCCCGGGCAAATCCGGTGTTCTTGTTTATCTGCTGTTGATTCATGTCCTGGCGATTGCCGGCTTGATCCTGTTTCCGCTGCCGGGTTGGCGCGTGTTCGGCGTTGCCGCGGTGCTGGCCACCGCCGGGAGCCTTGGAACCACCATCGGCTACCACCGCCTGCTGGCCCATCGCACGCTGCGGCTCAACCCAGTCGTCGAGCAGGTGCTGATCTTCGCCGCCATGTTCAACGGCTCTGGCGCCCCCGCCAGTTGGGTCGCCTATCATCGCTTGCATCACGCTTGCGCCGACACCGAGCTAGATATTTCTAGCCCTTCCCAGGGCGGATTTTGGTGGGCGCATCTGCGCTGGCTCTATCAGTCGCCGCGGGCGGAATCGCAACGTTGGTGTCCCGACCTGGACCACGGGCGCTACCGGGCCTGGGGGCACGCGGAAGTGCCCGTCCTGCTGCTTTCCCTGAGTTGCGGCTTGGCGCTGGGCTGGGCGGGTTTTTTCTGGATTGGGGCCATCCGTCTGGTCTATTGCTTGCACCTCCAATGCTTCGTCAACAGCCTTACCCATCTGGGTCCCGCGGCCGGGCGCGACCGCAGTCAGAATGTCTGGTGGCTCGGCCCGCTGCAACTCGGCGCCTGGGGAGAAAACTGGCACGGCAATCATCACGCCGCCGCCGGCGTAGCCCGCTTTGGGCGGCGCTGGTGGCAGGTGGACATCGGCTGGTACCTGATTTGCGCCCTGGAGGCGGTGGGATTGGCGGACCGGGTCAAGCGGCCTGTCACGCGGAACGCGCCTGTGCACAACAGGGCAGCCGCCGCGCCGGTTGAGCCGCATCGTTAGAGCTGAACTAACGTAATGACCGCAATGCGGCGGCTGGCCGATTCCAGCCGCCCGCGGGCGCCGCGCCAGGCAGCGCCGGACGCGGTGCCGGAGCGCCAGAGACCGCCGCAATCAGTGATGACTAGGCTGGGAAGAACGTTCCATTGCAAGGAGATTTCATGAAAAATACCGCGAAATGCGCCCATCGAGCGTGCAACTGTGTTCCCGCAGAGGGCAAAAAGTATTGCAGTGATACCTGCGCCGACGCCAAGCGCGTCACGGAAATCACCTGCCAATGCCAGCACCCCGGCTGCCAGGGTGAAAAGCTCAAGGGGTAGCGGCTGCCTCCCCTTCGGAGCCGGGGCCCGTGTCTATTCCCGATGTCGCCGCCGTTGGCCCCGCAGCTGCCGATCGCGGGGCCCCGCCATTTGCACTGGGGGGCAAAGTCGGCGCGAAAACGCGGCGACATTCCGCCGGGCGGTCCGCCGCCCGGCCTTCGAGGTTCTCCCGCAACGCCGGCCCTGGGCGCGCGCCCGCCGCTAATCGGCCCGCGTCCGGCCCGCGGCTGGGGGCTCCCCAACTTGGCGGCGTGCCGCTTAGGAACAAAACACCACGGCCACAAGAAAGGAGGCGCGATGCCGGCTTCCCGCTCGGATGCGTTGGTGCTGTTTGGGGCCACTGGAGACCTTGCCGAGAAAATGACCTTTCCGGCTCTGTATGCCATGGTGAAACGCGGCACGCTCAATGTCCCGGTCATCGGCGTAGCCCACCCGAATTGGAGCCTGGAGCGTCTCCACAAGCGGGTCACCGCCAGCATCACGCGATCCGGTGGTATTGACGATCCGCGCGCCTTCCGGCGTTTTCTCTCCCTGTTCCGGTACGTCAGCGGAGACTACAACGACCCCGCCACGTATGCCGCAATCAAACGGGCGCTGGGCCGTGCCCGGCGCCCGGCGCACTACCTCGCGATTCCACCCGCTCTCTTCCCGACGGTCGTGCGCGGCTTGGGCGCCGCCAGCCTGGGGCGGAACGCGCGTGTCATCGTCGAGAAGCCGTTCGGGCGGGATCTTACCTCCGCGCGGCAACTCAACCGTGTCGCTCACTCCGTGTTTCCCGAAAACGCGATCTTCCGCATTGATCACTTCCTGGCCAAGGAGGCGATCATGAACATTCTCTACTTCCGCTTCGCCAACTCCTTCCTGGAATCATTCTGGAACCACCACTACGTGGCCAGCGTCCAGATCACGCTCGCCGAAGCCTTCGGCGTGAACGGTCGCGGCGCGTTTTATGAGACCGCCGGCTGCCTGCGCGACGTGGTCCAAAACCACCTGTTCCAAATCGTCGCCCTGCTGGCCATGGAGCCGCCGGCCAGCCGGGAAGCGGCCGCCATGCACGCGGAGAAGACCAAGGTGTTTCGGGCCATGCGCCCCCTCGCGCCCGGCGACGTGGTCCGTGGACAATACCATGGCTACCGCGAGGAAAAAGCGGTGGCGAAGAACTCCGACGTCGAGACCTTCTGCGCGCTGCGGCTTTTTATCAATTCCCGGCGCTGGCAGGGCGTGCCCTGGTATTTGCGTTCCGGCAAATATCTGGCCGCAACCGCGACCGAGGTCCTGGTAGCGCTGAAGCCGCCGTCCTGGCAACTATTCCCCGATGCCCGATTGGCCGCCGGGCCCGCCAATTACCTGCGCTTCCGGCTTTCGCCGGATTCCGCCATCGCGCTGGCGGCGCGCGTCAAGATGGCGGGCAAAATCTTTGCCGGAGAGCAGCGAGAACTCTACCTGTCCGCAGAGCGTCCGGGACAGGAGGCGCCGTACGAGCGGCTGTTAACGGCGGCGATGAACGGCGACACCGCGCTGTTCACCCGGGAGGATGCGGTCGAAGCCGCTTGGGCGGTAGTTGCGCCCGTCCTCAACAACCACCGCCGCGTCTTTCCTTACCGGCGCCGCGGTTGGGGGCCGAAAGCCGCCGGCGCGATTCTCGCTCCCGGTGCAAGCTGGCACAACCCTTCGTCCCGTCATCGCGTCGGCGCCGGCGCGCGTGCCGAGGGTGCATAACGGAACAGCGCCGCTCCGCCAAGCGGCGCATGCTGAGGTTGAATCAATGCGAGGCAGAGGCGATATGGCGAACACGGCGGCATTTGGAATTTACGGCAACCGCGAGCAAGTTGCGGCGGCGCTTTATCAATTGGAACAAGACGGCTTTCGGAGCGCGGATCTGGCCGTTTTGGCGGCTGCGGGCGTGGGCACCAAGGATCTGTCCATGCGGAAGAATTCCAAGATGCTGGATGGAGCGGCCTGGGGCGGCTTCCTAGGCGGCATCGTCGGCGGTGCGGCCGGCTGGGTGCTCGGCATGGGATATGTGACGGCGGCTGCGCTGCAAGCAGTCATATTTGCCGGCCCGGTGATGGCGTTGCTCAGCGGCCTGGGCGTAGGCGCCGTGATCGGCGCGTTGGTTGGGGCGATTTTCGGCTCAGCCATCCCTCGTTATGAGGCCAAGCGCTACACCGGCCGCACCAAAAACGCCGGACTCCTGCTGTCCATCCATTGTGATGACCCGACCTGGACCACGCGGGCCAAGGCGCGCCTGCGAGGGACCGGCGCAGAAGACATTGGCGTGGTGGCGGAATCCCCGGGCGACTACGGGAACTCAGAGCACCCCGCCGATCGTGAGCGTACCGCCGCGTAGTGAGGTTCACTCACGCGCCGCGATTGGAGCAGACGGCCCCGCCCGGCGCACGCATGGCTAACCAATACCCGACTACGGGAGAAGGATACGGATTACAGCATGGGACACAACAAACATAACCATCAGGGAACCGAGCGCCACGACGCCGCCACTGCTCCCAACGGCTCGGAGACCGCGGCCAAGGCGACGCGAGAGCAGATTAGCCGCCGCGCCTACGAGTTGTCGCGCGGCAAGCACGGTGGCTCGGACATGCAGAACTGGCTTCAGGCGGAACGTGAGGTGCGCCAGCGATCGGCGGACCGGCCCGTCGCTCCTGTCGCCGCGGACGCCCGCCCTGCCGGATCGGAGCGGCCGGCGGCGAAGCCGTAGCCTGCGCCCTTTCAGCGGCTCGGTGCGCCGGCCGTTGCGGCCGGCGCCGGCATGCCGCGGCGCCAGTCGGTCGGATCAAAGAGAGGTCCGTATGCCCATGAAGCTGGTATCGAAAGCGCGCATTACCTGCCCGACGTGCACGCGGGAAGTGGAGGGGCTTGCGCTTCCCGTCGTGCGCTGCGGTCGGTTTCGCCTGCGGGTATTGCCCGGTCAGCGCTGCGGCCATTGCCTGGGGCCGCTGGATGCCGGCTCGGCATTCGAGGGTCTGACTGGCGCGTGGACTGGATCCGTGTCGGCGCCGCTGTTGCTGCGGTGCCTTGTGGCGCCGGCACGGGCAGGGGTGCACCCGGCGGGCCGAATCCAGCCGCCTGATCCGCAGGCAGGATTCGCACGTCGGCTTCCACCGCGTGAAACCCGAACGCTGCACCACGCGGCCGCCAACGAACGCAGCGCGTGATCACCCCGGGGCCGCGCAAGGACGCGGCGGCCGATGCGACGGCCCTCGAGGCTTGAGCGCAACAGGTGTCCACTGCTCGGGACGCCCGCCGCGGGAGTTGTTCCTCGCGAGCGGAACGGCGGCGCGGTGCGGCGGTAATAAGGTAATTCGAAATGCGGAAAGCCAGTTCGTTCCCACTCTTGCTGTTCGTCGTCATCCTCGGCTTCGGCGCGGCGATTGCCTACGCCCAGCACCGGGCCTCCGACAACCTGGCCGCGGGCGCCGTGCTCGTCGCCGCCCTCTTGGTCGCGCTTAGCGTGGCGTCGTCGCTGCAAATCGCGGACCAATGGAACAAGGCCGTCGTCCTGCGTCTCGGCAAATACCGCGCTTTGCGCGGGCCGGGGTTGTTCGCGATAATTCCGCTGATTGAAACCATCCCTTACTGGATCGACACGCGGGTCCTCACCAGCTCCTTCAAGGCGGAGAAAACGCTGAGCAAGGATACCGTCCCCGTGGACGTGGATGCCGTTCTCTTTTGGAAAATCGTGGATCCCAGAAAGGCGGCCTTGGATGTCGCCGACTATCCGAGTGCGATCAGTTGGGCGTCGCAGACCGCCCTGCGCGACGTCATTGGCAAATCCATGCTGGCGGAACTCCTGGAAGGCAGGGACAAGATCAGCGGTGTCCTGCGGACGATCATTGATGAGCGCACGGAGCCATGGGGCATTCGGGTGATCTCGGTGGAGGTCAAGGACGTGCTGATTCCGCCGGCGCTGGAGAACGCCATGTCCATGCAGGCGCAAGCGGAACGGGAACGCCAAGCGCGGGTAATCTTGGGAGACTCCGAGCGCCAGGTGGCGGAAAAGTTCGTGGCGGCGGCGCGAACCTACGCCGGTGACCCCGTCGCGTTCCATCTCCGCGGCATGAACATGCTGTATGAGGCGCTGAAGCAAAATTCCACCATCGTCATGGTGCCCAGTTCGGCGATTGAAACCATGCAGCTCGGTGGCCTGACGGGCCTGACGGCGCTGAGCATGGGCTTGGAGCGCGACCGCGGCACGCGGGCAACCCTGGACGCCGCCGCTGCGGTCCCCGTCCCAGAAAGGGCCGGCGCGGCTGCGAATAACCGTTCGGCCTCTCTGCCGGTGGGAGTGGTGCATGACGGGCTGTAGGGCGCAGCCGCCGCGGCCGAATCCCCTGCCGGCTTCCGGGCGCCGGCGCCCGCGGCGCTCCCGGCTGGCGGGTTGGGCGCGGCTACACCTGATCCTTGCCCGTGCCTGGCGCCGCCGCCCCGCTGCCCGCCGGGCTCCCGGCGATGCGGTGGCAGCGGCCGCGCCAACCGCGCCTGCGCCGTGCGGCGCGGAAGCGGGCCCTGCCCACGCTTATACTCCTGGCGGCGGGTGGTCGCCGCGGGCCGAGGGTCCTGGGGGCGCCGCCTCATAGCCTGGCCGCGTGCGTACCCGCAGCTTGCCGCTTCCTGGGCCGACCAGGCGCACTTGGATGCGGCGGAAACGCCCGCCTCCGTCGAACCCGCCCGGCACGTAGCCCAGCGTGTATTGCTGGCGAAGTTCGCCGGCGATCGCCGCAGTGGCCGCCTCCACCGCCGCGCCAGGGGCGTGCGGAAAGTAGGCAACGCCGCCGGTCGCCCGGCAAAGTCGCTTCAGCAGCCCGGGATTCTCCTCTTCGCCTGGCGCGCCGAGCAAGCCAATGGCGTAAATCGTGACCCAGGACCGTCGCGCCCGCGCCAGCACTTGTCGAAAGTGCAGCCGGCCGGCATTGTTGCCGCCGTCGCTCAGGATCACCAGCGCGCGGCGCCGCCACTGGCTCCGTCGCAGCCGCCGCAGCGCTAAGTCCACCGCGTCATACAGCGCCGTCTCCCCACCCACCGGCAGCGCCTCGGCGGCCGCGAGCACCCGCCGCCGGCTTCGCCAGAACGGGCTATGGTGCGTGCCCACATCTGCGGGATGGTCGTTGAACTCGACCATCAAGATCTGATCTCGCGAATCACTGGCCCACGCGAAGGCGGCGATGGCGTCGGCCGCCTCCTCGGATTTGCCCGCCATGCTCCCGCTGCGGTCCACCACGATCGCCACGCTGATCGGCGCGTTGCCTTCCTCGAACAGCGCCAGCTTTTGCCTCCGCCCATCCTCGTAGACCTGGAAATCCCTCGCGGGCAGCCCGGAGATGAAGCGCCCGTGCGGGCCCGTGACCACCACAGGTAATACCACTAAGGCCGAGGTCGTCGAGAACTGAAACCGAGCGCGCGGATGCGCCGCGGTCTGCGACGCCGCCGCCAGGCCGCAGGCTAGCACCAGCGCAAGCACCCTTGCATGGGCCGCCGTTCGCGGCCTCAACGCGCAGTTCATACGGTCACCTCATCTTCCTCTATAGGTCCTGACATTTGCCGCTCCCAAACCTTGCCCATCAGCCGCTGAGGACGCCCGCGCTGCACCTTGCCCGTGGCGCCTTCCAAAGAGTGCGTCAGAGTGCGTCCGCTAACCGCGCCAGCGGTCGAAGCAGTAGGTGCCTACCAAATTCACCGCCGCGGCGATGCCCGCCAGCCAAAACGCCCACATCGTGATGAAAATGACTCGAAGCATGGGGCTCTCCGCGTGTTGGCGCTGAACCACCGCGGATCTCGCCCGCGGGCGCCTTCACCTTCTTGCGCTCCATGCCTTGACCGTATTCCATCCCCCTTCCCCGGTCTGCGCACAACTGCACTGCCTCGCTGGTCTGCCGCCGCGCGACGCGTGCAGCGCGCGGGGGCGGGCGAGTACCGTCGCGCTCACAATTGCACAGCGCGTGCGTCCGGTCCCCGCTAACGTAGCAAGGGTAGCGCTCTCAGGGCCGCCCGCACATTGGCCGGCCCAGGGCGCGATGTTTGGAGGTTAGTTCCATGCGCAGATTGCACGTTCTCGTTGTTTGTTTGGCGATGATGGGGTCCATGTTCCTGCCCAGGGCTCGGGCGGACAATTGGAACAAGAAAACCGTCATCACCTTTAGCGGTCCCGTCGAGATCCCCGGCATGGTGCTGCCGGCCGGAACCTATATGTTCAAGCTGATGGACTCACTTGGTGACCGGAACATCGTCCAGATCTTCAATGCGAACGGGACGCATCTGTTCGCCACCATTCTGGCGATCAGCAATTTCCGGATGACCACGACGAACAGGACCGTGATCACCTTCTCCGAGCGGCCCCTGAACACTCCGATCGCTCTGCACGCATGGTTCTATCCCGGCGACAACTTCGGCCAGGAATTCGTCTATCCCAAGTCGGAGGCGCTCGCGTTGGCCAAGGCGAATCAGGCGCCGGTGCTGACGATGCCACGGGAGTTCGCCGCGGCGATCACCGCTCCCCCCGCCGCCGCGGATAAAACGCTCCGGCAGGCGCCGATCGCCGCCGTCGAGCCCAGCGGTCAGGAGGTTCCGGCCGAAACCGTCGTCGCACCCCAGCCCGCGGCCCCCGCCTCAGCGGAAGTCGCCGCAGCGGCGCCGCCCCCTGCGCTGCCCAAGACAGCCAGCGAACTGCCGCTGATAGCGTTGTTGGGCGCGCTGCTGCTCGCGGCGGGGCTAGGCATGCTCGCCTTCACTCGACGGAGGGCCGCCGCCTAGCCTGGGCGATTCCGCTACCCCGGCGCAGCCGGCAGCCGGGGTAGCGCGGGCAGGTGGGTCCGGTTCTGTCTTGCCGCCGCTTGGGGTCTAGAGTTCGGCATACGGTCCAAACGGTCCCGGCCCTGCGGCCCAGACCCCGCATGCGCGGCGCGTCGGGACGGCGGAACGCGCGCCCTACTCCAGACCGCCGGGCGCTTGGCGGCGACGGAACTTTTCGCGGGGGCCGAGCCTTTTGCCCGGGCACCGCGACACGTTTTTTCGTCCCCTGCGCAACATTCGCAAGGGCCAGGTCATCACCCTGCAAACGTCCACTGCGTCGTTCTGTTGTCGCGTCCAAACTGCCGCCATCGTCAGTCCCACCGACGTTGCGGTCCTCGCTCCGTCCCGTGGCCAGACGCTGACGCTGGTGACCTGTTTCCCGTTCTATTAAATCGGGCCCGCGCCTCGGCGGTTCATCGTGCGCGCCCGCCGGCTGGCGCCAGCGGGCTCGCGCCCGCGATGAACCACCCATTTCTCCGCGGCGCCTTGGCTAGGCCTCAGCGTACCTTTGGATCAGGTCTTGCGTCTTCCCGGCGCTGGGTGGCCCTGCCGGCGGCCGTGCCGCCAAGCGCCAGCAGCAACGGATAGGGTAGGAGAAAACCGGGCGCGCCGAGGCGATGCTCGCGCCCGGAGCCGCGTGGCGCGTCCGGTGCGGCGAGCCCCGCACTGGTGCTGCTCGCCGCCGGGCCATGCAAAGCGCCAGCCGGTCGCCGCAATGGCGTCGGCGGCCGTTTCCCTGTTCCAACGACCATCCGCATTCGCATGGGAAACCTCACAATCTACGCACGGTCTGCCGTCTGTTCGCTCGCGCGCTTGGCGCACGGGCGCACCGGACGCCGCTCGTAATGGAAACAGTAAACGGCCCCGCCGCTGCCGGCAGTTCCGTTGTGCACACCAGCCCATCGCCGGGGTCGCGCCGTTTGCACTGGGGGCGAAGAGGGCTTGAGAACGCCGCCACATCGCGCGGGCCGGCCCGGAGCGCCGGTGTCTTCGTCGGCAGCATTCGGAAACCGCGCGCGGGCCGAGGGCGCAGCCGCGCTGGGGCCCGCGCCAAGCACAAGCAACAGACGCGCGGGCGGGGGGCTCGCATCCGGCCACGCGTGGAGCGTGGAACGGTCCCCAGCCCGTGTGCGGCGGACTTCAGCCCGCCGCCGGGATGGGCCCGCGCCAGGCGATCTCCCGGCGTGTGCAAGAGTGAACAGTGCCCCATCTAACTCCTGCCTATGCTGAAGCAGTGATGACCGCGTGATAAGGCGGCGGGTGACGCTGATGGCGGACTCAGGGACAATAGAGATCTGCTGCCCAATTTGTGTTCACACGGTGGCTGGCCGGGCGGTTCTCCAGATGCGGTTCGGCCGCGCGTTGCTGCGCGTGGCGCCCGGCCAGTTCTGTCCCCATTGCGGCGCCATGTTGGACGCGGGCGTGGTACTCTTTGGACGCGACGCTGAGCGGCGCGCGATGGGACCCACGGCGCCTGTTGGCGCTGCCTGCCGCCTGCGCAGACCGGCCGCCAGCCGCCGCATTGGACCCGGTCGAGCATGAAAATCCTTCTCTACAATCCCGACAATGGGATCAGCGGCAACTTCATGCCGCACCTATGGATGTTCCTGCTGCAGGCGCTGACGCCGCCGCCGCATGAGGTGCTGCTGCTGGACGGCAACGCCACCGCCCTGACCGAAACCCAGTTGGTGCGGTTTGTTCAGGAGCATCGCGTCGGTCTGGTCGGCATCGGCGCGATGACCCGCATGATCGCCCGCGCCTATCGTGCTGGCGATGCCATCCGCGCCGCCGGGGTGCCCGTGGTCATGGGCGGCCCGCATGTGACCGAACTGCCCGACGAAGCCCTGGGCCGGAGTGGCGGCCCGCGGCATGCCGATGCCGTGGCGCTGGGGGAAGCGGATGAAACCTGGCCTTGCATCGTCGAGGACGCGGCCCAGGGCCGCTTGCGGGAGGTGTACGCGCCGCTCGACGCCGCCGGGAGCGAACGCAAGCCCGACCTCGCGAACTATCCCCGCATCGCCTGGGACGCCCTCGACCTCGGCCAGTTCAACAAGATCCCGAAAGCCCTCCGCCCGCTCTTCGCCCGGCTGCGCGTTCCGTGGCGGAGCTTCCACCTCATTCCCATCGAATCTGGTCGCGGCTGTCCTTACGGCTGCGAGTTCTGCACCGTGACCGGTTTTTTTGGCGACTCCATCCGCTTTCGATCCAATGAAAGCGTGGTCCAGGAACTCTTGCGCCTGAAGGCCCGCGCGCGCCGCGAACAGGGAAAGATCGCCGTCTTCTTCGTGGACGACAACTTCGCCATCAACGTCAAGCGCACCAAGTCGCTGCTCCGCGACATCATCGCCGCCGGCGCCCAGCTCGCCTGGGTGGCGCAGATCAGCGCCAACCTGCTGCGCGACGAGGAGCTGGTGGACCTGATCGCCGCCTCCGGCGGCAAGTGGGTCTTTATCGGTATGGAATCGCTGGACCCAGCCAACTTGAAGGCGGTGAATAAGAGCTTCAACAAGCCGAGCGAATACGCCGCCGTGCTGGAGCGGCTGGCCCGCCGCAACGTTTACGCTATCACCTCGTTCATCTTCGGCCTGGACCACGATACCGCTGGCGTCGCGGACCGGACCCTGGCGCAGATCCGCCAGTGGCCGCCGGGGCTGCCGGTGTTTGGCCAGATCACCCCATTCCCCTCCACGCCGCTCTACCGCCGGCTGGCCGCCGAAGGCCGGCTCACCCGGCCCACCCACTGGCTCGACTTCGCCCCCTTCCGCATGGCGCACACCCCGCTCCAGATGAGCATCGCCGACGTGCACCGGGAGGTGGACCACGCCTGGGCGGCGTCCTATTCAGCGGCGACGACGCGGGCGGCCCTAAAGAAGCTTGCCGCCGCCCCGGCCCCGTACCAAATCAGCCATCTCGTTGCCCGTCTGTGCTTCCGCGGGATCTATTTCCCGCAGCGGACGGCGTGGGCCTGGACCCGGACGCTACTCGACAACCGCACCGCGATCCTGCGCACAGTCTGGACCAGCCTGCGGAATTGGCGCGGTTCAGCCCCGGCCGGGGCGGTGCTGGAGTTTGACCGCGGGGTACGGCGTATCCCGTCCGCTGCTCGCGCCGACCTGCCGCAGCCGGGTCTGCAACCCGAGTAGACGGGGGCGGGCCTCCGCGTCCCCACGGCCGAGCACGAGGCCGTCCGCGTCGCCTCGCCGCCAGCCCAGGCTGCGGCGAACACGGGCCCCGGTCTCGCCCGTGCGCCTCCCATGCCGCCGCGATCAGTCCACCACGAACGTCGTCACCGAACTGGGCAGCAGTGTGGCCTGAAAGCTCGCGCCCGCGGCATCGTGCTCGAGTTGTGGCGCCTGCGCCGGCGCCAAATCCTCGAAGATGCTGGTGCGCCAAGCATGCACCGCGCTCGCCGAGGCCCCCGGCAGGCGAAACACAGCCGCCGCAAGCGCGGGCCCGCCGCCGGGGCCCGGTCGCGTCCCCGGCCGAAACCATGGCTGCGCATTGATGGCGACGATCACGGTTCGCTTCCCAGCACGGTAGGCGGAGCAGTAGACCTGCGGCGCCGGGTTGGCCGTGGCGGCGATCCGCACCGCCCCCGGCCGCACGAAGCGGCTGAACTGCCCCAGCGCGAATAGCCGCTTGTTGCCCATCCAGCCGCCGTCCGCGGGATCCAGCGAGATTAGCGCCTCGCGGTTCGGCCCCGGCGAAATCAGCCACCAATAGACCCATGCCGCGACGTTGTCCTGGGCCAAATGGAAGTGCACCAGCTTGGCCCAGTACAGCGCGTCGTCCATGCCCGGGTCGTTGCGGTTGAAGGCGCTGACCTCGGTCTGCCACACCGGCTTCCTATATTGCTGCGCCGCGGTGAAGACGCCGGTGCGCGGCGCCAGGCCCACCTCCGGCACATGGTTGTCCCCGAAATAGGCGTGCGACGCCACGATCCCGATCGCCTCCCGTGCCGCCGCGTCCTCCAGCGAAGGCAGCGCCGGCGCCTCCGTCCACTCGCTGTTCTCGCCGAGAAAGATCTGCGCCGCGATTTTCCGCCGCCGCCACACAGGCCCCAAATGCCCGGCCACGAACCGCCGGAAGTCTTCGCCGTTCCAGGAGCAGGAGGCGTACTTCACCGTCACGTCCGGCTCGTTCTGCGGCGAGACGGCGTAGATCTCCAATCCGTGCCGCCGCTGGTAGCCCTCGACATAGGCCGCCAGATATTCCGCGTAGGCTTCATAGGCGTCGGGCCGCAGCCGCCCGCCGACGATCGAGTGGTTCGTCTTCATCCGCGGCGGCGGCGTCCACGCGCTGCTGATGAAGCGCGTGCAGCCACGCTGCGCCGCTTCCCGCATCAGCCACACCTGCCCCGCGTCGCCGGACCAATCCGGAACGCCGGAGGCGGTGAGAATCGGCGGCTGCTTGCCGTCCTCGGGCGGGATGATGTTGCGCACGATGGTTAGCCCCGCGCCGCGCGTCGGCGAAAACAGCAGATCCAAGATACGGGCCCGTTCGCCGTGCGGATAGCGGCGCAAAATGTCCGCCATGTGGAACGCCCCGGACGCGCCAAAGCCGGCAATCTCCTGCGCCATGCGGCGGGCATCCACCGTCACCTCCAGCGGCGGCCGGTCCAGCAGCGGGCCGGAGCCCGCCCAGGCGGCGGGCGCGGCGGCGGCAATCGGAGTCAGGGCGGCGAGGCGGCAGAATTCGCGTCGGTTCATGGTGGAGGTCTTATGGTGGAGGTCTTTCGGTTGGGAATGGGCGCGCCCGGATGCGGCGGCGCCAAAATTGGCAAACGAATGCAATGTACACCCATCCGGCCGCCCAGCGGGCCGCGCAGGCGCCCAGCCTGGCACCCCCGTCGCGCTGCCCGTCCGCCTCCCAGGGTTCGCCCCGGCATTCCGGAGGCGTCCCGCCAACGTCTGGTCCGCGCGCGGCTAGCCGCGGCGGGCGGGCCAGGCCCAGGGTTGGAGGCCGGGCGGCGTGCGCTCATCGGCCACGGGCGCGCCAGGCTGGAGGCTGAGCGGCACGACGCCCGCCCAAATCGGCCGGTCGAGATCGGCGGGAGCGTCCACCGGCGGGCCGCCGCGGCGCTTCACCGAAAATTCGGCGATGGGCAGCTCCAACACCAGCGTCGCCGCCATCTCTTGCTCACTGGGCTCGCGCTCGGCCTCCCATCGCCCGGGTGCTAGATGCTCGCTGATCACGCGCAGCGCGGCAAGCTTGGCGCCGGGCTCGGCGACGGCCTGCGCCACGCCCAGGATGACCGCCGAGCGGTAGTTCATCGAGTTGTTGAAGCTGGAGCGGGCCAGGACCAAGCCGTCCAGCAGCGTGACGGTGACGCAAACCGGCAGACCGCCGCCCAGGTGCAGCAGCATGCGGCTGGCGGCGGAGCCGTGCAGAAAAAGGCGGTCGCCGCTGCGGCCATAGGCGGTGGGAATGACGTAGGGCTGGCCGTCGGCCACGAAGCCGACATGGCAGACCATGCCCTCGTCTAGGATGGCGTTGACCACGTCCCGGTCATGGCTGCCGCGGACCGGGTAACGGCGCAGTTGCGTGCGGGGCGTGGGCGATGGCATACCCGAGTGTACCTTTGCCATACGCGGGCCCCAGGTTCACCTGCGGCGGGGCGTCCGCTGTTCGCCCGGCGCGCGCTGGCGTCCCGCGCCGCTGCGCCGCCATCACTCGCTCCCGCCTAGCGGCCGTAGATCAGCAGGCGAAAATCGCTGACGCGGAAACGGCGATAGAACGGAACATTTTTCGGCGCGTGCTTCATGCGCGTAATGTCCCCGGTGACTAGGAACACCTCGTGATTGGCCAAATCCAGCGCCATCGTCCGCGCCCCGCGTTCGGTCTTCACGTTCTCGACGACATGGAATTTCGTCGGCGAATCCTCGTGAATGACCGTCAGGTCCGCGCTCTGTCCGTTGGAAGCGAAGGCGTCGCCGGTGCCCGGATCGAAGCGCACCGCATCCACGCCCAAGCCGATGGGTTCGGTGGTGATCACCTTGCCGGTGTCGGCGTTCATGATGACCATCATGCCGTTGTGGCAGCCGGAAAACAGGATGTGGTGCTTGGCGTCAATCGCCAAGCCGCTGGGATGCTGGCCCGGCGCCAGCGGCCACCGGTGTGTGATCTTTAGGGTGAGGGGGTTGATTTCGATGATTTGGCTGAGCGAGGTGATGTTGTCGTAGACGTGGCCGTGGCCGTCGGTGACGGGGAATTCGGGATCGCCGCCGAGCTGGATGCGGCCCACCACCTTGCCCGTCTTGGCGTCCACCACGGTCGAGGTGTGGGAACGGCCGTTGAAGGTGAAGACGCGCTTCGAATAGGGATCGTAGACGTCGCCGTCGGCGTCGGGATCGGTCGGCGCGGAGCCGATTTCCTTCAGCGTCTTTAGATTGAAGATGCGCAGCTTGGCCGCGCCGCCATCGGTGACGAACCCGCGGTTGAACTCCGGCGCG
>JAKAUF010000273.1 GCA_021827785.1 Acidobacteriota bacterium
GTTCGGCCAGCGCGTCTGTACTGGCTTGGTACCAAAGGAATGTGCCTTCCCGCCGCACGGTGACCAAGTTCTCGCTCTTCAACTTCTCCAGGTGGTGGGAAAGGGTGGAGGGCGGGATATCCAACTCCCGCTGAATGTCGCCGGCGACCAGGCCTTCGGGATGGGCCGCTAGCAGCAGCCGGACGATGCGCAGGCGCGGCTCGGCGCCGAGGGCGGAAAACATGTCGGCGTATTTCGCGGCGTCATTGCCTGGTTGGAGGCCTGGACGCTTCTCCCGTTGGAGCGGCGCAGCGGCGATCGTTTCCGTTTTCATAATTCGATAATACTAGAAATACGGAATGACTGCAAGGGCCGGAGGAGCGGCGAAGATTGACAGGCGCGGGCCCCAGTCCCGCCTGCGGCGGGGCCTCCCCCCTGCGCGCGCCGGCGGCCGGCGCCAGCCCATCGGCAGGGGCGGTGGAGGGCTGGGTGGCCCTAACGGTCCGGCGGTATGCTGGGCACAGGGCGCATGAAGGTGTTGTTGATCGAAGACGAGGCCAAGGCGGCGGGGTATCTGCGCCGGGGGTTGGGGGAGTGCGGCTTCGGGGTGGATGTGGCCGGGGATGGCGAAACGGGCCTGGATTGGGCGCTGGCGGAATCCCCGGACCTGATCATTTTGGACGTGCTGTTGCCGCGGCGGGACGGCTGGTCGGTGCTGGCGGAGTTGCGGCGGGCGGGGCGGAAGACGCCGGTGCTGATGCTGACGGCGCGGGACGCAGTGGCGGACCGGGTGAAGGGGCTGGGGCTGGGCGCGGATGATTATCTGGTGAAGCCATTTGCCTTCGCCGAACTGCTGGCGCGGGTGCGGAACCTGCTGCGGCGGAGCGAGACGCCGGGGCCGACGGCGGCCGGCGAGCTGGTGGTGGGGGATCTGCGGCTGGACCGGATCCGGCACAAGGCGACGCGGGCCGGGCAGTTGCTGGATTTGACCCCGAAGGAGTTCGCCCTGCTGGCGCTATTGGCGGAACGGGCGGGAGAGGTCCTGACCCGGACGGTGATCGCCGAGGCGATTTGGGACATCAACTTCGAGTGCAACACCAACGTGATTGACGTGCATGTGCGGCGGCTGCGGGCCAAGCTGGATGATCCCTTCCCGCGCCGCCTGCTGCACACCGTCCGCGGCTGTGGCTACGTGCTGGGGGAGCGGGAATGACGC
This sequence comes from Acidobacteriota bacterium, assembly GCA_021827785.1. Lineage (GTDB taxonomy): Bacteria > Acidobacteriota > Terriglobia > Terriglobales > SCQP01 > JAKAUF01. Next base: position 1,196 of record JAKAUF010000273.1, read on the forward strand.
CGGCGTGGCTGGGCGCGGGGGCCCGGCGGCTGCGGCGGTTGGCGCTGGGCGGCGGCGACGCGGCGCGCACGCCGCGGGACCTGCGGCGGCTGGCGTTGCGGCTGACGCTGTTCTATGGCGTGGTGATTTTTCTGGTGCTGGCCGGCACCTCGGCGCTGCTGTACGGGTCGCTGGTGTCGCGGCTGAACCACGAGGACGATCAGTTTTTGGATCATGAAGTCCGTTTGCTGCGTACGCTGCTCCAGCCCTGGCCCGCCGGCGGGGCGGAACTGCGGCAGGAGGCGCTGTCGGAATGGAACCACAGCCAGTACGCGCGGCTGGAGATCCGCATTTTGAACCCGGCGGGGAAGACCGTTCTGGCGGGGGTCGGCATGCGCCGGGAACTGCCGCGGCGGCGATTCGCGCCGCCGGCCGGGGCCCGGGCGACGGTGGTGCCGGGGCAGGACGTGGAGGGGCCGGGAGGCCGGCAATTTCGCGTGGTCAGCGCGCTGGCGCTGGCCGGGGCGGCGCGCGCGCCCTTCACGCTGCAAATCGGCTTGGACCGCACGCGAGAGGAAAACGCGCTGGCGGCCTACCGGAGCGATCTGGCCGTGGCCCTGGGGCTGTTTTTCCTGCTGGCGCTGGCGGCGGGGTATGGGATTGCGCGGCACGGGGTGCGGCCCGTCGAGGCCTCATTCGCGCGGCTGTCGCGCTTCTCCGCGGATTTGGCGCATGAGCTGCGGACGCCGGTGAACAACCTGCGCGGCGAGTTGGAGGTGACGCTGGCCCATCCGCGGCGGGCGGCGGAGTACCGGGCAACGGTGGAAAGCGCGCTGGAGGAGGCCACCCGGCTGGGCAAGTTGGTGGACGGACTGCTGTTTTTGGCGCGGGCTCAGCATGCGCAGATTCCGCTGGCGGCGGAGCCGACCGACCTGCGGGCGGAGCTGGAGGGCATCGGCGAGTTCTACCGCGCGGCGGCCGAACAGCGCGGCATCCGGTTGGAGACGGCGCTGGCGGCGGGACTGCGGGCGCGGGTGGACCGGGCGCTGTTCCAGCGCGCCATCGGCAACTTGCTGGAGAACGCCTTGCGGCATACGCCCGCCGGCGGGATCATCCGGCTGGCCGCGAGCCGGGAACGGGCGCGGGTCCGCGTGGAGGTCAGCGACACCGGGCCGGGGCTTTCCCCGGAGCAGTTGGCGCATCTGTTCGATGGCAACTCCGGCGGCGGCGCCGGAGCCAGCGGCTGGCCGGCCGGCGGGCTGGGGCTGGGCTTGAGCATTGTTCGCGGCATCCTGCGTTTACATGGCGGTGAGATGGAGGTGGTGTCGCCGCCGGGCCGCGGCGTCACGGTCACCTTGCGTCTGGCCGCCGAGGCGGCGGGGGCGGCGGCGGGTTGAGACGCGGCGGAAAAGATGACCAAAGCGTCAGGTGTTCGTAATGCCCGTGTCATCGCGCCGGTGGGAGGATGAACCAAGCGGGGCCGGAGACGAGATCCGTTCCGAGTCAAGATTTGGCAGATCAGCATCGGCAATGCAAAGGGCGGGGTGGGCTGGCGGCGATAGGCCTGGCGGCGGCCTGGACCGCGCTGGCCTTGGCCTTGGCCGCGCCGGCGCAGGCGCGGGGCATGCGCCCGGGCGGCGGCGCCCCGGCACGCGCGCACACGACGCGGGCGGCGGCGCGTGGCCGCATGCTCTCCGCGCCGGGGCACGGCGCGGCGGGCGGTTCCGCGTGGCGGTTGGCGCTGGCGCGGCTGCGACGGCGCCCGGGATTTCTGCTG
>JAKAUF010000413.1 GCA_021827785.1 Acidobacteriota bacterium
GCTGCGCCCTCGCGGGTAGCGGCGCGACCCCCGCGGACTGACGCTGATCATGGGTACAGATACGGTGGCGCACCAGGCCGCACCGTCCGCGCCTTTGGTCTCCGCGATTGTCTACGGCGCGGCGGCGGTGCTGCTGATCGCCGGGGTCTTCGCCGGCGCGCAATGGCTGCTGGCGAAAATCTACGGCGAACGCCTGGACGGCAGCGACGATCCGGCGCCCGTGCAGGAGCCCACCACGCCGGCCAAGCGCTAGCGCCCCCGCCGGCGGCCGGGCGTGACCGGCAGCCGGGACGGCCATCCCACTGTCTTCGCGTCGGCTGAGGGGAGACAGCCGAGGACGGCCGTCTCACTTTCCCCGCTGGCGGCGCAACTGGGGCCCGCGCCAGTCAACAGTAGTTACACACGCCGGCCGTTTTTTCTTTCCGCCGCCGCCATGCGGCTCTTAGAATGATTCCAGTTCGCATTCCCGAGGGTATTGGCATTGCGAGGTCGCATGGAACAGGATCTTCCCATCCGGGTGTCGTTGGACGAGAACATCGCCAACCCCGCCCGCATCAAGGTGATCGGCGTGGGCGGCGGCGGGGGCAACGCCGTCAACCGCATGATTGACGCCCACCTGGACGGCGTCGAGTTCATCGTCGCCAACACCGACATTCAATCCCTCAACTTGTCGCGCGCGGCCAACAAGCTGCAACTGGGCATGAAGCTCACCAACGGCCGCGGCGCCGGGTCCGATCCCGACGTCGGGCGGCGTGCCGCGCTGGAAGACACCGACAAGATCATCGAGGTGCTGGAAGGCGCCGACATGGTATTCGTCACCGCCGGCCTGGGCGGCGGCACCGGCACCGGCGCGGCGCCGGTCGTCGCCTCGCTGGCCAGCGAGCTGGGCGCGCTGACCGTGGCCGTGGTCACCAAACCGTTTCCCTTTGAGGGCCGCCGCCGCATGAGCCAGGCCGAGCAGGGCCTGCGGGAGCTGGCCGAAGCCGTGGACACGGTCATCACCATCCCCAACGAGCGGCTGTTGCAGGTGGCGCAGAACGCCCCCTTCATGGAATCGTTCCGCATCGCCGACGACATCTTGCGCCAGGCGGTGCAGGGCATCAGCGACATCATCACCATTCCCGGCGTCATCAACCGCGACTTCGCCGACATCAAGACCATCATGCAGGGCATGGGCTACGCCATCATGGGCACGGCCGTGGCCAACGGCCCCAACCGCGCGGTGGAGGCGGCGCGGGCGGCGATTTCCAGCCCGCTGCTGGAAAGCAATTCGATTGACGGCGCGCGCGGCATCCTGATCAACATCAGCGGCTCCAGCAACCTGATGCTGTCGGAGGTGCATGAAGCCTCCAGCATCATCCAGCAGGCGGCGCACGAGGACGCCAACATCATCTTCGGCGCGGTGCTGAACGACACCATGGGCGATGAGGTCAAGATCACCGTCATCGCCACCGGCTTCAAGGCGGAGTACATCCATCCGCGCGGCGCATCCCGCGCCGCCGCCGCTCCCGCCGAGCCCCTGCCCGAGGTGTTCTCGGAGGTCTTCCCGGAAGCCTATCCGCCCAACGGCCGTTCCCGCGCCGCCGCCCGTCCCGCCGCGCCCGAAGCCGGCGCCGGCGCGCCGGCGCAGCATGCGCAGCCGCACTATGCCCAGGACCGTTCCCAGCACCATTCCCAGCCGCATGCCCAGTCCACCGGCAACGGCAATGGCGCCGCTCCCGGTGCGGCCAATGCCGATGATCTGGACGTTCCCGCCTATCTGCGCCATCGCACCTAGGCGCTACCCGACCCGCCCACCCCACTGACCACCGCTCATGTCTATTGACCGCCGCCGCTTTCTGGAAACCACCACCGCCGCCGCCGCCGGTTTGTCGGCGGGAGCGCTGGCGCCATCCGCCGCAGCCAAGACCCCGCCGCCGCCCGCCGCCGCCCCCGAGCCGCCCGCCCAAGGCCCGCGCCCCAGCACGCTGGACGGCGCGGCCTGGCGGCCGCCCGCCAACCCGCGGTACCCGTCGCAAATGAAGATCGGCCTATTCACCTGGCCCTTCAACGACAAGCCGCTGAGCTGGGTGCTGCAATACGCCCAAAGCATTGGGCTGCAAATGCTGGAGGTGGGCACCGGCAACGACCCCGGCGACGCCCACTGCCCCATGGACGCCTTGTTGGCCGACGCCGGCCGGCGCCGCGCCTATCTTCAGGCATTCGCCGCCCACGGCCTGGGCATCAGCAGCTTTAGCTGCCATGGCAACCCGCTGGATCCCCGTCCCGCGGTGGCCCGCCGCACCAACGAAGTCTATCTAAAGACGCTGCGCCTGGCGGAGATGATGGACGTGCCGGTGGTCAACTATTTTTCCGGCTGTCCCGGCGACGACAAGGGCGGCATGCGGCCCAATTGGGTCACCAGCCTGGAGCGCTCCAGCTACGTCGAGATGCTGAAGTGGCAGTGGGAGGAGCGCGTCATCCCCTATTGGCGCATCGCCGCCGCCGCCGCCCGCCGCCACAAGATCCACGTCGCGCTGGAGTTCGACCCCGGCTACGCCGTCTACAATTTCTCCTCCCTCCAGCGCCTGCGCGACGCCGTCGGCGGCGAATATCTCGGCTGCAATCTGGACTTCGGCAACATCTTCGGCATGGGCGTGGACGGGCCGGCGCTGGTGCGCAAGCTGGGCGAAACCGGCGTGCTGTTCAACTACCACGCCAAGGACGCCTATCTCGATCCCCACAACATCCAGATCAACGGCCTGATTGACGTCACCCCCTATCACGAGGTCCTCAACCGCTCCTGGGCCTACGCCGTCCCCGGCTACGGCCACGACGACCTCTATTGGCGCCGTATCCTGGCGACCATGAAGAACGTCGGCTACGACCGCGTGCTTTCCATCGAGCACGAGGACCGCACCATGACGCCGGAGATCGGCGTCCGCAAAGCCGCCGAGTTTCTTCGCC
>JAKAUF010000378.1 GCA_021827785.1 Acidobacteriota bacterium
AAAAACGGCGGCTTCGGCCATGCCCCGAAGTTCTTCCATCCGCCGGTGGTGGATCTGCTGCTCGACCGCTTCGTGCGCGATCAAGCCGCGGGGCCGGGCGGCGCGGTGTTCGGCAACATCGCCTTTTTGACGCTGGAAAAGATGGCGCGCGGCGGCGTCTACGACCAGCTGGCCGGCGGGTTTCACCGCTACAGCGTGGACGAGCATTGGGGAGTGCCGCATTTCGAGAAGATGGCCTATGACAACTCCGAGCTGCTGAAAAATTACATTCACGCGGCGCAAGCCACCGGCGGCGAGTTTTTCCGCGGCGTGGCCCTGGACATTCTGCGCTGGGCCGATGAGGTGCTGTCCAACCGCCGCGAGCCCGGCTTCTACACCAGCCAAGACGCCGACATCTCCCTGCACGACGATGGCGACTACTTCACTTGGACGCGGGCTGAGGCGCGGGAGGCGCTGCCGCCGGAGGAGTTCGAGCTGGCGGCGGCGTATTACGGCATCCACGAGCGCGGCCAGATGCAGCACGATCCGGCGCGCAACGTGCTGGCCGTGGCGGTTGCGCTTGAGGACTTCGCCGCCAGCCGCCATCTGCCCATCGAGCAGGCGCGGGCCATGCTGCATGCCGTGCGGGACAAGCTCTACGCCGCCCGCCGCCAGCGCCCGGCCCCGGCGGTGGACACGGCCATCTACGCCAACTGGAACGCCATGTTCATCGCCGCCTATTTGCAGGCCCAGGCGCTGCGCGGGCAGTTGCAAACCTCCGCCGAGGGCGGCCGCCTGGCGGCGGCGCGGGTTTTCGCCTTGCGCGCCTTGGATCGCATGCTCGCGGAACGCGACGCCGAGCGCGGCCTGCGCCATCACCTGTACGTGGCCGATGGCGAACCGGTCCACGGGTTGGAGGATCAGGTCTTTCCCGCGCTGGCGGCGCTGGAGGCGTTCGCGGTCACCGGCGAGGGGCGCTATTATCGCGCCGCCCGCGAGTTGGCCGAGGTGATCCTCCGCCGCTACGCGGATCCGGAAGGCGGCTTCACCGACCTGCCCCGGGAGGGCGCGCCGCGCCGCGGCGCGCTGGCGTCGCCGCGCAAGCCGTTGCAGGATACCCCCGGTCCCTCCGGCAACTCCGCCGCCATCGCTCTGCTTGCGCGCCTGGCGGCGCTCAGCGGCGAAGCTCGCTATGGCGAAATCGCCGCCGCCGCGCTCCGCGCCTTCGCTCCCGCCGCCGCTGGATTCGGCATTTTCGCCGGCGCCTTCGGGCTGGCTCTGCGGCTGCATTTGGCGCCCGCGGTGCAGGTGCTGATTCTGCCCGGCGAGGACGGCCAGGACGGGTTGGCCGCCAGCTTGGAGGACGAGGCACGCGCCGCCTATCAGATCGAACGAACGGTCATCGCCGTCAACCCGGGGCGGTTGGAAGACTGGCCGGAGGCGCTGGCGGAAACCGTGCGCGCGCTGCCCACGTCCGGCCGTGCCCGCGCCGTGGTCTGCCGCCATCAAACTTGCTTGCCGCCGGTGGAATCCCGCGAGGAGCTGCGCGCACAGCTCGCCGCCGGTCCGCCGTCCGCTTCCTAGGCCGCCGCGCCCCCGCGACGCGCGGCGCGGGCTCGGACGCGGCTGCGCGGAGGCGTGGAACGGGCTTCAGCCTGTGTGCAGCGGGCTTCAGCCCGCGGGCGCCCAGCAGCGCTGCGGACCAACGGCCCGCGCCCCCAGGGCCGGCGCCGGAGTGGAGATTGAGGGACGGCCATCCCGGCTATCGCTTTCCGCCGCCCGGAGGGCGACGGCACGCAGGGCAGGAGCCCTACCCCACGCGCGGCGACGCAGGTGCTCCCGCTCGGCGCGGAAATGTGGGGTATGCCTCTGGCTTGCGCACGGTCGCGCTGGGCGCGGCCGGCCTGGGGGCGCGGGCGGCTTCGCCCGCCGTGCTCACCGCCGCCGCCCGCGTCGCCGTTGCCGTGGAATCGGCCTCAGCCCGCCGCGTAAGCGGGGTAGGTGCCCGCGCCCAGCAGTGCGGGTCGCGCGGCGGAGCCGCGCTGGGTCCCGCGCCAGCCAACACCTCAGCAAGCTGCCGCGGCGGACGCATGGAATGCGGACGGGGTTGGTCGCCGGAAAATCGGCGGCCCCCCGGAAGAACCTACCAGCGGCCGCGTTCGCCGAACATCACGATCACCTTGGCCAGCCGCTCGGCGCCATGCTGCCAGTTGAGGCGCACCGCTTGTTCGGCGGCTTCCCCCTGCCCCTTGGCGATGGCGGCGATGATGGCCTCGTGCTCGCGCACCGATTCCCCGAGATGATCAATGATGACCGTGGCGTAGAGGCGGCCATAGCGCTCGATCTGCGGCTTGATCGCCTCATGCATGCCCTTCAACCGCGCGCCCGCGGTGGCCTCGACGATCAGGCGGTGAAACTGCGTGTCGTAATCGAAGATCAGGTTGGGGTCGGCCTCGTGGGCTTCGGCCAGCCGCCGCAGTTGGTTGTTCCACCGTTCCAATTTTTCCGTCAGTTGCACGCGCGCGCCCTTGGCCAGGGTGTCGGTGCGGCGCGCCGCCAATCCTTCCAGCGCGCCAACCATTTGGTACAACTCGCGGGCGTCGTCCTTGGTGAGCGGCGCCACCGCCAGCCGCGGCTTGCTGTCGTTGGAGACGGCGACGATATAGCCGTCGCGTTGCAGCATGTGCAGGGCGCCGCGGATCGGCGTGCGGCTGACGCCGAGGGCTTGGGCCAGATCGGCTTCGACGATACGGCTGCCGGGAGCGAGATGGCCGCGGACGATCAAATCGCGGATGCGGCGAAAGGCCATGCGCACGCTGTTGCCTTGTTCGCCGCGCGCGCTGCTTTTGGCCTGGGATGTGGCGCTGGTCGGCATGATGACTCCCGCGGTAAGCGTGGTTAGTATACCCAAAACGCGGTTCCGCCGCTCCGCCCGGTGGTGCGCGGCGGAGCCGCCAATCTCGCG
>JAKAUF010000148.1 GCA_021827785.1 Acidobacteriota bacterium
GGGCGGCGGCGCGCGCCCACACCATATAGGTCTCCGCCGGCGGGGTCAGGTCTTGCGGCCGGGCCAGATGCCAGACCTCGAGTTGCACGGTGGAATTGCCGTTCTTGTCGCGGCCGACGGTGACCCGGCCGATGGCGCCGGGAACCGCGGCGCTGGGACGAAGCACGATTTTGCGCTGGCCGATGCCGAACATAACGGTCTCCATGGCCGGGACTAGCCGCCGCCGATCGTGGCGCGCAGCACTTCCGGCCCGTCGGGCTGATTCGGATGGGCTTGATCCTCCGCGGTGATAAACAGATCAAAGCGGCGCAAGGAGGTCGTGGTGTGCATCACCCCGCGCAGGTCCGGGCCGATTTGCAGCACGCCCTTGTCCACCGGTTCGCCCCAGTGGAGGGCCTCGATCCAGACGATATAGGCTTTGCGCGGCGGGCGCAGATCGTAGGGATGAGCCAGGGCGCGAACTTGCAGCAGAACCGTCGTCTCTCCGGCGGGAGTATGGCCAAGATGGATACGGCCGATCGCCGCGGGGGTCAGGTTGGTGGGATCCAGCTTGACTTGGCGCAGGCCGCAGGCGGACAGGAGCACCGCGGCCAGGCCGGCCGCGGCGGCGGCAAGGCGCAACCGGCGCGCGGGGCGCGAGTTTCGTTCCTGATGCGGGGCGCGGCCCCGCTCCGCCTTCCGCTGCCGCCCCCGGCCACTCATGGAGGGTTGCGATTCCCCGCACAGGGCCGCCGGTTGCACCAGCTACGGCGTTGTTGGGCGCCTCCGCTGCGCTGCGGCTCCGTTTGGCGCCTGCGCTACGGCTTGGCTCGCGCTGCTCACGTACGTCTGGATACGCCCCCCGCCCTCGCTCGGTCCGCCTCGCGCTGCCCGGTTCTCGCCCCGCCCCACCGCATACGCCGGCGTGGAAAGCGGCGGCGGGATTGCGGCGCGCCGGAGCACGATGCGCCGGCTAACGGTTGGGGGGAATTTGGCAGCACTCGCCGGTGTCGCACCACTGGTTCTCGAACTGCACGGTGGTGTGGTGAATGTGGAAGCGGTCGCCCAGCCGCTCGCGGACGCGGCGCAAAATGGCGTCGCTCTCCGAGGGTGGAATGTTGGCGATGCGGATGTGGGCGCTGAGGGCGTGGGCGTGCGAGCCGAGGCTCCAGATATGCAGATCGTGGACGCCCTGCACGCCGGGCAGGGAGAGCAACTCGCCGGCGACCTGATCGGGGCGGATGCCGCTGGGCGCGCCTTCGAGCAAGATATTGATGGTTTCGCGAAAGACGCCCCAGCTGGTCCAAATGATGAAACCGGCGATCACCAGCGACAGCAGCGGATCAATGACGGTTTGGCCGGTGACGGAGATGGCGATGGCGCCGGCGACGATGAGGGCGGCGGAGACGGCGTCGCCCATCATGTGCACGAAGGCGCCGCGCAGATTCAGGTCGCCGCGATGCCGCGTGAGGGAAATGGCGATGCCCGTGTTCATGGCCACGCCGACGATGCCGGCGATCAGCATCCAGCCGGAATGCACCTCGCCGGGAGCGTGCAGCCGGGCGATCGCTTCCACCACGATGAACAGCGTCAGGACCAGCAGCGTGAGGACGTTTAAAAATGCCGCCAGCACGCCAGCCCGGTGATACCCGAAGGTCCGATTCTGGTCCGCCGGCTTGCTTTGCAAGTAGACCGCCAGCCAACTCAGCACCAGAGCCAGAAAATCCGTCAGATTATGCGCCGATTCCGAAATGAGGGCCAGCGAATGGCCCCAAATGCCCACCACCAGCGTGAACAGAACGTAGCCCAGCGTCAGCGCGGCGCCGATGCGCAGCGCGGCGCTTCCCCGGCCGGTCATTGGCCCATGCGTATGCATTCATCGGCCCATCCCTATTTTAAATCGCGGTTCCATGTATTCCGCGTGAGCATTCGGCGCGAGCATTCGGCGCCTGCGCCCGGCGTGGGCCTTCGCCGCGGGCGCTCGGCGTCGAGCCGGCCGGGGGAGTGCCGGGCGGGGATCGGGGCGGAGCGGGACGGCTTGACTACCTGCCGACCGGCCGGTAAGCTAGGGGCTGAGGTTCCTTGGGGAAAGGTAGTCTTGTCATGAGTCCTAGCCCGGAGAGCAACGCCCTGGAAACGGTTCAAATCTTCGACACTACGCTGCGGGATGGCGAACAAGCCCCCGGCTTCAGCATGACGCCGGGAGAGAAGCTGCGCCTGGCGCGGGAACTCGAGGAGTTGGGCGCGGACGTGATCGAGGCGGGATTTCCCATCGCCTCGGAGGGGGACTTTGAAGGCGTGACGGCGGTGGTGCAGGCCTGCCGCCGGGCCACGGTGGCGGCACTGGCGCGGGCGGTGGAAGGCGACGTGCGGCGGGCGGGCGACGCGCTGCGCGGCGCGGCGCGGCCGCGGATCCACACCTTCATCGCCACCAGCGACATCCATTTGCAGTACAAGCTGAAGAAGTCGCGGGCGCAGGTTTTGGCCGACGTGTATAGCGCTGTGCGGCTGGCGCGGGAGTACGCCGACGACGTGGAGTTCTCCGCCGAGGACGCGACGCGCACGGATCTGGACTATTTGGCCGAGGTGCTGAACGCGGCGATCGAGGCCGGCGCGACGACGCTGAACGTGCCGGACACGGTGGGCTTCTGCGTTCCGTCGGAGTACGCGGCGCTGATCACCGGGCTGAAGAGCCGCATCCGCGACGCCGACAAGGTGGTGCTGAGCGTGCATTGCCACAACGACCTGGGCTTGGCGGTGGCCAACACGCTGGCGGCGGTGGCGGCGGGCGCGCGGCAGGTGGAGTGCGCCATCAACGGCATCGGGGAGCGGGCGGGCAACGCGGCGCTGGAGGAGATCGTCATGGCGCTGGCGGTGCGGCGCGACACGCTGCCCTACCAAACCAACATCCGCACCGAGCGGCTGTATCCGGTCAGCCAAATGCTGGCCGGCATCACCGGGGTGCAGGTGCAGCCCAACAAGGCGGTGGTCGGCGCCAACGCCTTCGCCCATGAAGCCGGCATTCACCAGGACGGGATGCTGAAATCGCCGCTGACCTACGAGATCATGACGCCGCAGTCGGTGGGCATCGAGCGGACGCAACTGGTTCTGGGCAAGCATTCCGGACGCCATGCGCTGGCGCAGCGGCTGGCCGCGCTGGGGGTGCAGCTGGACCGGCGGGAGCTGGACGGAGTGTACAAGCGGTTTTTGACGGTGGCGGATCGCAAAAAAGTGATCAACGACGCCGATCTGCGCGAGCTGATCGAAACGGCGGAGCCGGCGGCGGTGGGCGGGGGAGAGCGGGCATGAGCAGCGGCAAGATCAGCACGGCGCGGGGCCAGGTGCAGTCCCTGCGCGGCGGCGAGCGGGTGGAGGGGCAGGCGGCCAATGAGGCGCGCATGATCGCCGCCATCGGCGGGCGCATCGAGCTGGTGATCGGCGAGCACACCGCGCTGCTGCGCGCCAGCGACGCGGCGGTGATTCCGGCGCGGGCGCGCTACCGGCTGCACGCGCTGGAAGACGCGACCGTCTATCACGCGCCGGGGCCGGAGCCTCAATCCGGCGACGAAAACCTGTGGGGAGTGTAGAACGGTGTACCGCGCCGGTGTAATGGTAGAATGACACCGTGGCGCTGAACATCAAGAACGCCGTCGCCGAAGCGCTGATCAAGCAACTGGCGGAACGAACCGGGGAAAGCCAAACCACCGCCGTCACCGTCGCCGTACGCGAGAGGCTGGAGCGCCTGACGCAGCGGAAGCCCGTCACCGCCGAAGAGATCCTGGCCATCGGGCAGGCTTGCGCCCAGCGTTTGCGTGAACCCTTGCGGTCGGCGAACTTGGACGATTGGCTGTACGACGAGCGGGGCTTGCCGAAGTGATCGTGGACAGTTCAGCCCTGATCGCCATCCTGCGCGCGGAGCCGGAAGCGCCCGCATGCGCCGCGGCCCTAGCGCGCCAGCGACCGTCGCGCATCTCGGCAGTCAATTACGTCGAGGCCGCCGTGGTGGTGGAAAGTCAGGAAGATCCCGTCGCGCGGCGGAAATTCGATCAGTTGCTGCAGCGAGCGGAAATCATCATCGAACCGGTCACCGTCGAGCAGGCGGAGATCGCCCGGGCAGCGTACCGTGACTTTGGCAAGGGCAGCGGCCATCCGGCCCGGCTGAATTTGGGGGACTGCTTCGCCTACGCCCTGGCCAAGGCAAGCGGCGAGCCGCTGTTGTACAAGGGCAGCGATTTCGCCCATACCGACGTTCCGGCCGTTCCGATCCAATCATGAGCACACCATTTCGCATTTGCTTGCTGCCGGGCGATGGCATCGGCCCGGAGGTCACTGACGCCGCGGTGCGCGTATTGGAGGCGGCGGGCCGCCGCTTTGGCTTCGCCGCCGCCTTCTCCCGCCAGGCGATGGGCGGGGCGGCGCTGCGCGCTGGCGGTCCGCCGTTCCCGGAAGCGACGAAGCAAGCGGCGCTGGCGGCGCAGGCGGTGCTGCTGGGAGCGGTGGGCGCACCGGAGTTCGACGCCGAGCCGCCGGAACGCAAGCCGGAAACGGGCCTGCTGGCGCTGCGCAAGGCGCTGGGCTGCTTCGCCAATCTGCGGCCCATGCTGCGCCTGCCGGGCGCGGCCGGCCCGCTGCGGGAAGAGGTCGTGGCCGGGGCGGATTTTCTGGTGGTGCGGGAGCTGACCGGGGGCATTTACTTCGGCGCGCCGCGCGGCTTCGCCGCGGACCGCCAATCGGCGGAGAATACGCTGCGCTATTCCGTGCCGGAAATCGAGCGGGTGGCGCGGGTGGCGTTCGGGCTGGCGCGCGGCCGGCAGCGGCGGCTGACTAGCGTGGACAAGGCCAACGTGCTGGAGAGCAGCCAGCTTTGGCGGCAAACGGTGACGCGGCTGGCGGCGGAATATCCGGAGGTCGAGCTGCGGCACATGTACGTGGACAACTGCGCCATGCAGTTGGTGCTGAACCCGCGGCAGTTCGACGTGATCGTGACCGGCAATCTGTTCGGCGACATCTTGAGCGATGAAGCCGGGGCCTTGGCCGGCTCGCTGGGGTTGTTGCCCTCGGCGTCGGTGGGCGGGGCGGTGGACTTGTATGAGCCGGTGCACGGCTCGGCGCCGGACCTGGCGGGCCGGGACCGCGCCAATCCGGTGGGGGCGATTTTGTCGGCGGCGATGATGCTGCGCCACACCTTCCGCCAGGAGCCCGCCGCGGCGGCGATCGAAGCGGCGGTGCGGCGGACGCTGGAGGCGGGCACGCGCACCGCCGACCTGGGCGGCAGCGCCGGCACGCGGGCGATGACGGACGCCATCATCGGCGCGCTGTAGCCGCGCGCCAGGCGAGCTGGCGCCAAGCGGTTGCTTCGCTGCCCATTCCCCCGGACCTTCCGCGCGGGCTCGCGCCACGGCGTTGTCCTACGGTAGCGTCCCAGCCTCGCTCGCTTCCGAATGCTGGCCAGCGGCCCGCGCCCCCAGGGTGAACACCTCGTCGGTGGGCTCCAGCCGCAGGCTGGCGCGAAAGTGCCGCGCCTCCTGCGTGTAGCCGCCGGTTCCCGCCAACTTCCTGCGCGGCGCTCATTGCGCGCTGTGCGGCCGCCGGCTAGCGCGGCGGGGCGGGCTTGTTGGCGTGGGCGCTGGGCTCGGCGTTGCGCTCCCAAATCAGGCGCAAGCCGTCGAGGGTGAGCATTTCATCGGCGGCGGAGATGTAGCGCGAAGCGCCGGCCAGTAACGGCGCCATGCCGCCGGTGGCGATGACCTGCGTGCCGGGGCCCAGTTCGGCGATCAGCCGCTGCAAAATGCCGTCCACCAAGCCGAGGTAGCCGTAGTACAAGCCGGATTGAATGCTGCCCACCGTGGTCGAGCCGATCAATTTTTCCGGGCGGCGGGGCTCGACGCGCGGCAGGCGGGCGGTGCGCTGGTAGAGCGCCTCGGCGGCGATGGCCATGCCGGGGCAGATGATGCCGCCTTCGTATTCGCCGCGGGCGGAGACCACGTCGAAGGTGGTGGCGGTGCCGAAATCCACGATGATCACCGGCCCCGCGGCTCCATTGGCGGTGGCGCGGGCATAACCGGCGACGGCATTGACGATGCGGTCGGCGCCGACATCGGCGGGCGGCTGATAGTGAATGGCCATGCCGGTTTTGAGTCCCGGGCCGACGAACACGGGCTCGCGGCCAAACAGGCGGGTGGCGGCGGCGCGGACGATGCTGTCCAGCGGCGGCACCACGGAGGCGACGATGACCCCGGTGATGGCCTGGGCGTCGAGGCCCTCGCCCGCGAACAGGCCACGCACGCGCAGGACCATTTCATCCACCGTTTGCGCGCGCTGCGTGGTCAGCCGCCAGGAGGCGGCCAGGTCCGGCCCGGTGAAGACGCCGAGCACGGTATTGGTGTTGCCGATGTCAATGGCGAGGAGCATGGGGAGGGGCCAGGGCGAAAGTCTAAGATGCGGTGGAGTCGGGCGCGGGGCGGACGTCGCCGGAGGCGACCACCTCGATGCCGCCGCCGTCGCGCGCGACGCGCAACAGGCCGTTGGCGTCCAGGCCGGCGGTGACGCCGGTAAACGCCTCCGGGCCGTCCGTCTGGCTGCCGCCGACGCAAACGCGGCGGCCGCGGGCGTAGGAGGACGCCGCCTCGAAAGCCGCCAGCAGCGCGGGAACGCCGCCGGCCGCCCATTGATGATAGCGCCGGTAGAGCTGGCGGAGGATCGCCGCCAATAGCGCCTCCCGGTCGCATTCGCGGCCCAGGGCCAAGCGCAAGGAGGTGGCGATGGGCGCCAAATCGGGCGGAAACGCGGCTTGGTTGACGTTCACGCCCAGGCCCAGCACCGCCGCCCCGGCGCCGATGCCGCCGGCCGCATCGCTGCCGGTTTCAATGAGGATGCCGGCGCATTTTTTGCCCTCCAGCAGCAGGTCGTTGGGCCAGCGGATGTCCGGGCGCAGGCCGGTTGCCTCCGCCACCGCATCGGCAACGGCCAGGGCCGCGGCCAGCGTCAGTGGCAACAGGCCGGCGACCGTACCGGGCGGGCGCAGGATGAGGCTGAGATAGAGGTTGGCGCCGGGGGGCGAGGCCCAGGCGTGGCCATGGCGGCCGCGCCCGGCGGTTTGCGCCTCCGCGACGAACACGGCGCCATGCGGCGCGCCGGCGGCGGCGGCGCGGGCGGCGGCGGTTTGGGTGGAATCCACCGAGCCCAGGCGCTGCACCGGACCGAACGCCGCGCCGGAGGCGGAGCCCGATGCCGCCGGCGGCTCGCACTGGAAGCGTGGCGGCACGGCTAGACCGGTGCGATGCGCATGGCCAGATCCACGGCGGGAGCGGAGTGGGTCAGCGCGCCGACGCTGATGAAATCCACGCCGGTTTCCGCGTAGGCGCGGACGGTGGCCAGGCTGACGCCGCCGGAGACCTCGAGCTCGGCGCGGCCGGCGGTGGCGGCGACGGCGGCGCGCACCTGGTCCGGGGTCATGTTGTCGAGCAAAATGCGCTGCGCGCCGCCGGCCAGCGCTGTTTCCAATTCCTCGGCGGTGCGCACCTCGATCTCGACCGCCATGCCGGCAGCGCGGCTCTCCAGCGCCCGGCGCAGCGCGGCGGCGACCCCTCCGGCCAGGCGGATATGGTTGTTCTTGATCAGCACGCCGGCGGCAAGGTCGGCGCGGTGGTTCACGCCGCCGCCGCAGGTGACGGCGTATTTGTCCAGCGCGCGCCATCCCGGCAGGGTTTTGCGCGTGTCCAGAATCCGCGCCCGGGTGCCCTGCACGGCGGCGACGAACTGGCGCGTCAGCGTGGCCACGCCGCTCAGATGCTGGAGAAAGTTCAACAGCACGCGCTCGCAGGCCAGCAATTGGCGGGCGTTGCCGCGCGCCACCGCCACCACCTGCCCCGGCGCCAGGCGCACGCCGTCGAAGACCTCCCGGTCATGGCTGACCACCACCGGCGGCCGGCGGTCGCCCGCGGGCAGCAGCGCGTTATAGGCGGCGAAGACGCGCGGCGTCAGGTCCAAGCCGGCGAGCACGCACTCCTGCTTGGCGACCAGCGCCGCCTGCGCCTCCTGATCCGGCGCAACGGTGAGGCGGGAGGTGGCGTCGGCCACGGTGCGGTCCTCATGCAAGGCGGCGTCAATCAGTTCCCGCACGCGGCGGGCGTTCCAGTCCATAGCTCCAAATTGTACGGGCTAGATCTCGGCGTAGAAGTTCTTCTCCCAGCGGAAGGGGCGGAGCTTGGCCAGTTGATCGGCCGCCAACGGGCCGTGGTCGGAGGCGGCGGCGTTGGCCTGGGCGTGGGCCGGGGTGCGCATGCCGGGGATGACGGTGGAAACCGCCGGCGAGGACAGGCAGAAGCGCAGCGCCGTTTCCGGCATTTGCTCGATGGCGATGCCCAAGGCGCGGGTGATGCGGTTGACCCGGTCCCACACTTCTTCCTTGCGCCCGCCGCCGAAATATTGGTTGCGGAAGTCGTCGGCCGGAAACACCGTCTCCGGCCGGATCTTCCCGGTGAGGGCGCCTTCATCGAAGGGCACGCGGGCGATGACGCCGATGTTGTGCTGCCGGCAGTAGGGCAGCAGTTCGTCGTCCGGCGACTGGTCGAAGATGTTGTAAATCACCTGCACCACGTCCACCAAGCCGGTGGCCAGGGCGCGGAGAGCGTTGTTGGGCTGGTGGTCGTTGATGGAGATGCCGATGAAGCGCGCCCGCCCGGAGCGGCGGATGGCCTCCACCGTGGCGCGCCATTCGTCTTGCTGCGCCCAGGAATCATTCCAGACATGGAACTGGAACAGGTCCATCTCCCGGCCCAGGTTGCGGTAGCTGCGCTCCAGGCATTCCATGACGTAGGCGCGGGGGAACACCTCGTCCAGGCGGGAATCCGGAGCGGCGGGCCAGAGCAGATTTTTGGGCGGCACCTTGCTGGCGATGATCACCTCGGAGGATTTGCCAAAGGCGCGGGCCAGCAACTGCTCGCTATGGCCGTCGCCGTAGGCCAGGGCGGTGTCGAAGAAGTTGACCCCGGCGTCGCGGGCCGCCTGCAAGGCGCGGATCGAGGCGGCATCCTCGGCGCCGATCCATTGCCGTCCGCTGATGCCCCAAGCGCCAAAGCCAATTTCGCTAACCTTCAATCCCGTGCGGCCCAATGTGCGGTAGTGCATCCTCCGATTATGAGGCAGCCCCCGCGGCAGACAACGAGCGGGCGCCGGCCAAGGCGCCCAGCACCTGCGCCTCGGCGCCGAGGCGGCTGGCGAGAACGCGCACGGGAAAAAATGGCATCGCGGCGGCCAGGCGGCGGCCCAGTTCGGCGGCGGGCTCGGGGCGGCTGCCAATGCCGCCGCCCAGAATGATGGCCTCCGGATCCAGCATGGCGATGGCGCCGCTGAGGCCGACGGCGAGATGGTCCCAAGCGTCCGCTAGGATGCGCGCGGCGCGGGAGTCGCCGCCGGCGGTGGCGGCGAACACCGCCGGGGCCTGCGCCGCCGCCCGGCCATCCGCGCCGGGCGCGAACTGGCGGCCGATGCCGTACCCGCTGGCGAAGCTTTCCAGGCAGCCGTGCTCGCCGAAGTCCTGGCCCAGAAATTCGCGGCCGGTGAGGGCGAAGGCGATTTCGCCGGCTTGGCCGCGGGCGCCGCGCCAGAGCCGGCGATCGAGGATCGCCGCGGCGGAGGTGCCGGTGCCGATGCCGACAAAGATGAAGGAAGCGATCTCCCGGCCCCAGCCTTGCGCCAATTCGCCGAGGGCGGCGGCCTTGACGTCGTTTTCGATCCACACCGGCGCGCCCCAGCGGCGGGCCAAACGGTCCCGCAGCGGAATGTCCCGGGCGTCGCCGAACAAATTGGGCAGGACGCTGACCGTGCCGGCGGCGGAGTTGACGAAGCCGGGTACGGCCAGGCCGATGCCCGCCAACCGGCCCGAAGGCGCCGACGATTCCGCCTGGCGGCGGAGCTGGTCCCATTGCCGCAATAGGCTTTCCACCGGATCGGCGGGATCGAGGGGCGACAAGCCGGCGGCGGCGCGGGCGGCGATCGCGCCATCCGTCCCGGCCACGGCGAGGCGGCTGTTGGTTCCGCCCAGATCAATACCCACCCAATAATCGTTTGCCAACGTCCGTCCCTTTCTTCCCTTTTGCCGCCGGGCTTGCCGCGCCGGCCCATTGCTTGGCGCGGGTCCCAGCGCGGCTGCGCCGCGCGTCCCGCTTACGCGCCGGCTGGGCCGGGGACCCCGGCCCGCCCCAGCCCAGCCGACGCGTCGTTCAGCCCGACGCGCACCGCTGCGCGTTGGGGACCCCGGCTTTGTCGGCAGGCCGGCCAAATCCGGCAACCGCCGCCCAGAGGCCCGCGCCCCGCTGCCCTGCCCCCCTTCCGGCCGCTTCCCCGATGGTAAGTTAAAGGCAATGGGCGGCGCTGATCTCCTCGGCCCGCCGCCAAGCCAGCCGCTCCGTTTCCCATGCTCCGCCTTCCGTCCCGCCCCAATCATCGCGCCTGGCTAGGAATGTTGGCGCTGCCGGTGGTGTTGGGCCTGGCCCTGCTGGCGCAACGGCCGCGGCAGCGGCGGCGCCCCCAGCCGCTGCCCGCCAGCCAAATCCCGCCGGTGCATTTCGTCAACATCGCCAAGCCGGCCGGGCTGATGATGCTGGACGTCTACGGCGGCGACAAGAAGAAGGATTACATCATCGAGACCACCGGCAACGGCGCCGTGGTCTTCGACTACAACAACGACGGCTGGCCGGATATTTATCTGCCCAACGGCTCGACGGTCCAGGGCTTCCCCCAGGGGCAGGCGCCGATCGGGCGCCTGTACCGCAACAATCGCAACGGAACCTTCACCGACGTCACCAAGCAGGCGGGGTTGTGGGGCCATCCCGGCTGGGGGCAAGGCGCCTGCGTCGGCGACTACAACAACGACGGGTACTTGGATCTCTACGTGACCTACTGGGGCCACAACGTCCTCTACCGCAACAACGGCAACGGCACGTTTACGGACGTGACCAAGCAAGCCGGGCTGTACACCAAGAAAAAGCATTGGAGCACCGGCTGCGCCTTCACCGATTACAACCATAGCGGCTACGCCAGCATTTTCGTGGCGCGCTACGTGAATTTCCATTACCACCGCGTGCCCAAGCCGGGTCAAGGGCCCTGGTGCCAATGGAAGGGCATCCCGGTCATGTGTGGGCCGCGGGGCTTGCCCGGCACGACGAACGCCCTCTACCGCAACAACGGCAACGGAACCTTCACCAACGTCACCAAGGCGGCGGGCGTCAATCATCCGCACGGCTATTACGGCTTCACGCCGCTGACCGGCGACTACACCCATGACGGCTGGGACGACATTTACGTCAGCGACGATTCCACGCCCAACATCCTGTATCACAACAACCGCAACGGCACCTTCACCGACGTCGCGACCATGGCGGGAGTGGCCTTCAACGGCGACGGCGCCGAGCAGGCGGGCATGGGAGTGTCGGCGGGGGATTACCTGCGCAACGGCAACTTGGATATCGTCAAGACCAATTTTTCCGACGACACGCCGACGCTGTACCGCAATGAAGGCGACGGCACCTTCGACGACGTGACCTATCAGGCCGGCTTGGGGAACATCACCAAATGGCTGGGCTGGGGCGTGGCGTTTTTGGATTATGACAACAGCGGCTGGCCGGGCATTTTCATCAACAACGGCATGGTGTATCCGGAGGTGGATGGCAAGGGGCTGGGCACCACCTACCGGCAGCCGAAGGAACTGTATTACAACCTCCACGACGGCAAATTCGCCAACATCACCGCCCGTGCGGGCAGCACGCTCGCCCATCCCATGTCGGCGCGCGGCTTGGCGGTAGGCGACCTATTCAACGACGGCCATTTGGAGGTGGTGGTCAACAACATGAACCAGCGCCCATCGCTGTACGAAAATCTGGGACCGGTCGGCAACTTCGTCAACCTGCATCTGATCGGCGTCAAATCCAACCGCGCGGCGCTGGGGGCGGAGCTGATGCTGTACCAGGATGGGCTGAAGACCATGAAGGAGGTGCGCAGCGGTGGCAGCTTCATCTCGCAAAGCGACCTGCGGATCCAGTTCGGCCTGGGAAAAGACAAGACGGCGCAGAGAATCGTGATTCATTGGCCCAGCGGGATCGTGGACACGCTGCGCAACCTGCCCGCCAACCGGTTTTACACCGTTTACGAAGGCAAGGGCGTCATCCCGTCGCTGACGCGCGGCATCGGGCTGAAGCCGCTGCATTGAGGCCGGTATACTGAGAAAAGCACGCGGCGGACGTTCGCCACGGCGATTCCCGACATGATTCAACTCACCGGGGCCGCCAAGCATTTTGGCGACCGCACGCTATTCTCCAATGCCGATTGGCTGCTCGGCGACCAAGACCGGGTGGGGCTGGTGGGCGCCAACGGCAGCGGCAAGACCACGCTGCTGAAAATCCTTGCCGGCCTAGAGCCGTTGGACGCCGGCAGCATCGTCCAGACCAAGCGCCAGACGGTCGGGTATTTGCCGCAGGAAGGGCTGACGGCGGCGGGAAAGACGCTGCTGGAGGAATGCCGCACGGTCTTCGGCCATCTGTGGGACATGGAGCGGGAGCTGCGCGCCTTGGAGCCGCGGCTTGCCAACGTCCAGGGCGAGGACGCGGCCGCCGTGCAGGAGCGCTACGCTCAGCTACAGCACGCGTTTTTGGTGGGCGGCGGCTTTGAGGTGGACGCGCGTATCGGCGTGGTGCTGGCCGGCCTCGGCTTTCCGCCCGAGCAGTTGAACTGGCCCTGCGAGGCGTTCAGCGGCGGCTGGCAGATGCGCATCGCGCTGGCCAAGCTGCTGTTGGCGGAACCGGAAGTCCTGCTGCTGGACGAGCCCACCAACCACCTCGATTTGGAGGCGCGCAACTGGCTGGAGGAGTTCCTGCGGCGCTATCCGCACGCCTGCGTGCTGGTTTCCCACGACCGGTATTTTTTGGACGCCGTGGTGGAACGCATCGTCGAGCTGGCGCATGGCCGGCTGACGCTGTATCACGCCAACTACACCAAATACATCGTGCAGCGGGATCAGCGCCTGGAGCAGCTGCGGGCGGCGGAGCGCAATCAGCGGGACCGCCGGGAGCAGCTCGAGGTGTTCATCAACCGCTTCCGCTATTCCGCCACCAAGGCCAAGCAGGTGCAGAGCCGGATCAAGGAACTGGAGCGGATGGAAGTGATCGAAATCCCGCCCGAGGAGCCGGTGATTCACTTCCGCTTTCCCCAGCCCAAGCCCAGCGGGCGGCGGGTGCTGGAACTGCGGGGCGTGGCCAAAAGCTACGGGGAGAAGGAAGTCTTCCGCGGCGTCAACTTCATCCTCGAACGCGGCGACCGGGTGGTGCTGGTGGGGCACAACGGCGCGGGCAAGAGCACGCTGATGCGGGTGATGGCGGGCCAGGACGCGCCCACCGAGGGCGAACGCATCGTCGGCCATGAGGTTTCGATGGACCTGTTCGCCCAGGACCAATACAAGGTCCTGGACCCGGAAGCGCGCATGCTGGACGACCTGACCGCCATCAGCCCCGTGCTGATGGGCCCGCAACTGCGCTCCATGCTGGGCTGCTTTCTGTTCAGCGGCGATGACGTATTCAAAAAGATCGGCGTATTGAGCGGCGGCGAGCGCAACCGCTATGCGCTGGCGCGGATGCTGTTGCAGCCCTCCAACCTGCTGCTGCTGGATGAGCCCACCAATCACCTGGACCTGCGCGCCAAGGACGTCTTGTTGGAGTCGCTGCAAGCCTACAACGGCACGCTCGTCTTCGTCTCCCACGACCGCTACTTCATTGACGGCTTGGCCAACCGCGTGGTCGAAGTCGCCGACGGCGGTATCAGCGTTTACGACGGCAATTACGAGGATTATCTGTACCGCAAGGAGCACGGCGGCGCCGCGCCGGCGGAAACCCCGCAAGCTCCGGCCGCGGCCCCGGCGGCCAAGCCCAAAGCGGCGGCGGCCAACGCCGACCACCCGAAACGGCGGCTGAATCCGCAAAAGCGGGAGAAGATCGAGCAGGCGGTCAAAGGGCTGGAAGAGGACATCAGCCGCGTGGAAGCGGAGCTGAGCATGCTGGAAGGCGCCATGGCGCGGCATGAGACCTTCCGCGACCCGGGCAAAGCGCAGTCCACCGTGGCGCGGTACGAAGAGCAAAAAGAAAAGCGCGCCAAGCTGTACTCCGAGTGGGAAAAGAAATCGGCCTTGCTGGAAGAAGCGGCGGCGCAGTAGGAGCGGGCGCCGGCGTGGCGCGCCCTCGCCCCGGCCAGGCTGGCCCGGGCCGGACCGGCAGGGCCGGACCGCGCAGGAGAAGCCGAGCTGCGGCACAATGGGGTTCGTGAAGCGGCGGCGGCGAACCAGCCTCGCCAAGCGCGGTCCCGGCAAGCGCGGCCCCGGCAAACACAGTCCCGCTCAACTACGTGCGGCGCTTGCCAAGAAAGTTCAACCCGAATGCCCCCCTCCGAACCCTCCCCTTCCCTGCCCGATCTGCGGCCCGCGGCGGAGTGCCGCTGGGACTTGGTGGCGCTGGGCGAAGTGATGCTGCGCTTCGACCCCGGGCCGCGGCGGGTGTGGACGGCGCGCAGCTTTGAGGTCAGCGAGGGCGGCGGGGAATATAACGTGGCGCGCGGGCTGCGCCGCTGTTTCCGCCAGCGGACGGCGATCGTCACCGCGCTGGCGGACAATCCCGTGGGGCGACTGGTCGAGGATTTGATGCTGCAAGGCGGGGTGGATCTAGCGCTCTTGCGCTGGACGCCCTATGACGGCGTGGGGAGAGCGGCGCGCAATGGGCTCAACTTCACCGAACGCGGCTTCGGCCTGCGTCCGGCATTGGGCTGCTCCGACCGCGGGCACACGGCGGTGTCGCAGCTCCAGCCGGGGGAGATTGACTGGGATGAGGTGTTCGGCCGCCGGCGGGCGCGGTGGTTCCATACCGGCGGCATCTTCGCCGCGCTTTCGGATTCCACCGCCGCGGTGGCGCAGGAAGCGATGCGGGCGGCACGGCGCCATGGGACGGTGGTCTCCTACGATTTGAACTACCGGGAGTCGTTGTGGCGGACGCACGGCGGCCAGGCGCGCGCGCGGGAGGTGAATCGCGCGCTGGCGCCGCTGGCGCACGTGATGCTGGGCAACGAGGAAGATTTCACCGCCGCGCTCGGCCTGCCCGGCTGGGACGAGGCGAAAGGGCGGGCGGAAACGGAGACCTGCCGCGCGGTGCTGCAAGCGGCGGCGACGGA
>JAKAUF010000313.1 GCA_021827785.1 Acidobacteriota bacterium
TGCCCGTTCCACGCTTCCCCCGCATGCCGTAGCCGCACGCCTCGCTGCTCGGTCCTTTCGCCGCCGCAGTTTACAATCCTCTTAAGCCGCGCCAGCCGCGCGGCACGCCGCGAATGCCCATCGCCCCCACCGCCACCATCGCCCCCGGCGCCCGTATCCCGGATTCCTGCACCATCGGCCCGGGCTGCGTCATCGCCGCCGAAGTGGAATTGGGAGAGCACTGCCGGCTAGAGGCGCATGTGGTCGTGCACGGCCCTACCCGGCTGGGGGCGCACAACCATGTCTACCCCTTCACCACCGTCGGCATGGCGCCGCAAGACATCAGCTTTCACGGCGAACCCACGCGACTGGAGATCGGCGAACACAACGTCATTCGCGAGTTCTGTAGCCTGCACCGCGGCACCGCCAAGGGCGGCGGCCTGACCCGCATCGGCAGCCGCAATCTGCTGATGGCCTACACCCACGTGGCCCATGACTGCGTCGTCGGCGATGACTGCATTCTGGCCAACTGCGCCACCTTGGGCGGCCACGTCCAGGTGGGCGATTTCTCCACCGTCGGCGCCTTTTCTCCGGTCCACCAATACGTCCGCATCGGGCGCCACGCCTTCATCGGCGGGGGCACTGTGGTCACCCAAGACGTGCTGCCCTACAGCAAGACCGTCTGCCGCCGCGAGGCCCGCGCCTACGGCATCAATCGTGTCGGGCTGGAGCGCCGCGGCTTCGAGCCGGAAATCCTGACGGCGCTCCAGCGCGCCTATCGCCTGCTGCTGAACAGCGGCCTCAACACCACCCAAGCGCTGGAAAAGATCCACGCGCTGATCGCGGAGCAGAACCTTCCCGCCAACCATCCCGTCGCCGAACTCGCCGCCTTCATCGCCTCCAGCGAACGCGGGGTCATCAAGTGACCGCTCCAGGTGCTTCGCCAGCGGCCGCGCCCTATGGCCTGATCGCCGGCAACGGCCGCTTCCCGTTCTTGATTTTGGAAGCCGCCAAAAGCCGTGGGCTAGACATGATCGTCGCCGCCATCCGCGAAGAGACCTTTCCCGAAATCGAGGCGCAAGGCGTGCCGGTTACCTGGCTCAGCCTCGGCCAGTTGGGCAAGCTGATTGATTTGTTTCACCGCCACGGCGTCGAGCGCGCCATCATGGCCGGCCAGGTCAAGCACAAGCAAATCTTTTCCTCCCTGCGTCCGGATTGGCGGATGGTGAAGCTGCTGGCGGGACTGGCCAGCAAAAACACCGATTCCCTGCTCGGCGCCGTCGCCGCCGCCCTGGCCGCCGAAGGCGTCACCCTGGAGAGCTCGACCCAGTTCTTGTCCCCCTTGCTAGCCGCCGAGGGACCGATGACGCCCCGCGCCCCGGATCCCCGCGAGGAAGCCGACATCGCGTACGGGCTCGGCGTGGCGCGCCATCTCGCGGCGCTGGATATCGGCCAAACCGTGGTCATCGCCGACTGCGCCTGTGTCGCCGCCGAAGCCATGGAAGGCACCGACGCCGCCATAACCCGCGCCGCCGGCTTGGCGGCGGGCCGGCCGCTCACCGTGGTCAAGGTAGCCAAGCCCAAACAAGACCTGCGCTTCGACGTCCCCGTCGTCGGCCCCGCTACCATCGCCACCATGCGCGCCGCCGGCGCCACCTGCCTGGCCGTGGACAGCGGCATCACGCTGCTGCTGGACCGCCAGCCGCTGCTGGCCGCCGCCGCCGAGGCCAACATTGCCGTCACCGGCCTGCCCCGCCCATGAATTCCGCGCCCATGATTGCCGCCCCGCCGCCCTCCGGCTTCGTCCCCGTGCGCGTCGGCGTCTTCGGCTGCGGCAGTTTCGGCCGCCATCACGCCCGCGTCTACGCCCAATCGCCGCGGGCCCATTTGGTCGGCATCCATGACCGCGATCCCGCCGCCGCCCGCGCCACCGCCGCCGCCCATGGCGTTCCGGTCTTCGATGACCCCGCCCGGCTCGCCGCCGCCATCGAAGCCGCCAGCGTCGCCGTTCCCACCGCCTTCCACGCCCCCGTGGCCATCGAACTGCTCGGCCAGGGCAAGGACGTGCTGGTGGAAAAGCCCATCGCTCCCACCCTCGCCGACGCCGAGGCCATGCGCCAGGCCGCCGAACGCGCCGGCCGCATTTTGCAAGTCGGCCACCTCGAACGCTTCAATCCCGCCGTTCGCTTGGTCCGCCCCCGCATCACCCAGCCGCTATTTTTCGAGGTCCATCGCCTCAGCCTGTTCAGCCCCCGCAGCCTGGACGTGGATGTCCTGCTCGACCTGATGATCCACGACCTCGATATCGTGCTCGCGTTTCTGGCCCTCAACGGCCCGGCGCCGGAGATCGAGGATCTGCGCGCCGTCGGCCTGCCCGTGCTCAGCGGTAAGGCGGACATCGCCAACGTGCGCGTCGAGTTTACCGGCGGCTGCGTCGCCAACTTCACCGCCAGCCGCGTCAGCACGGAGAAGGTCCGCAAGCTCCGCCTCTTCCAGCCGGGCGAGTATATTTCCCTGGACTATTCCCGCCAGGACGCGCATGTCTTCCGCCTGGAGGGCCGCGGCCGCGACGCCCCGCCCGCCGTCCTGCCGGCGCATCTCACCGCCGCTCCCGTCGAGCCCCTGGCGGCGGAACTGGAGGCGTTTCTCGCCAGCGTGCGCAGCCGCCAAGCCCCGGAATGCGGCGCCGCCGAGGCCGCCGCCGCCCTGGCCACCGCCCTGCGCGCCGGCCAAGCCGTTGTCCGCCACGCCCGCCGCCTGGGCCTGCGCCAAGGAGCCTAACGGGACTGGGCCGGCGGGTCGCGCCGCCCGGCCGTTGCCCCGCTTATGCTTGGCGGTGGGCGCGGCTTCGCTAGCGCATCGCCGGGGCCGCGCCTCCCGGGCGTTGCCGCCCGCCGGGCATGGGCACACAGGGAGTTTTTCGCGGCCTGATCGCGCCCGCTTTGCCCCCTGGCAAATGGCGCTGCCCGGCGATCGGCTTCTCCTGCCCAGGTAGTAACCGCAATCCGCCGCGGGCGTCCTGATATGATGAAGGAACTACCCGCGTACTGTTTGCCGCCACCACCCGCCCGAGAGGCCCGCCCGAATGGCTAATGGGGAGATGAATTCCACCCCAACCGGAGAAGCACCTCGTCCGGCGTCCCGCCCCGTCTTGGATCCGTCCGCGTCGCCGCGCTCCACCTCTGATCCGGACCATATCGAGACCCTGTTCACCGAACTTGGCCAGCAACTGGAGGATGAGCGCAGCCGCAATCGCCATCGCGAGGCGGTGTTTCTGTCCGTCATCGTCCACCTCTGCATACTCATTCTCTTTATTCTCAATCCCAAGCTCCCCAACTGGCTCACTTCCACGCCGTCGCCGCTGCTAGTGAATCCGCAGCAGTTGGTGCATAAGCATCAGCTCACCTATCTGGTGTCGCCGTACCAGCCGCCCAAGCCCAAGCACAAGGTTCACAGCAACGTGCTGAGCGACCGCGACCGCCTGTACAAGCACCCGCAGCACCGCTTGCTGGATTCCTTCGCCGGCCCCGCCGCGCCGCCCATGCCCCGCCGGCCCGCCGCCCGGCCGCTCCCGCCGCGTCCCGCCATCCGCCCGTCGCCGCCGCGCATGGCTGCCGCCGCGCCGCGTCCGGCCCAACCCGTGGTCAAGGCCCCCAAGGCGCAAACCGCCAGCAAAACCCCCGGTCCGGGAACCGCCAACGGCGGCTTGCGCCTGGAAAACGTTCCGCGCACCCAGCGCCGCGCCGATCTCACCGTCCCCATCCCCGGCATGTCCGCCGCGGACCAGCTGAAACGCGCCATTCAAGCGGCGGCCCGCAACCAATCCCAAGGCGGTCAGGGCGTGGCGCAGATGGGACAATTGCCCAGCCCCGCCGGCATGCCCAGCACTCCCAGTCCCGGCGGCAACGGCAACGTCGGCGATGGCGTGCAAATCCTTACCAACACCGAGGGCGTCAATTTCCACTCCTATCTCCAGCAGATCTTGGAGATCGTCCGGCAAAACTGGTATGCGGTAATGCCGGAAATGGCCTATCTCGGTCGCAAGGGCCGAACAGTGGTGATCTTTAAGATCAATAGCAACGGGCAGGTTGCCGGCCTCAAATTAGTCTCTCCCTCCGGCACGGTTTCCTTCGATCAAGCCGCGATCGCCGGCATCAACGCATCCGATCCATTCCCGCCCCTGCCGAGCGCCTTTCACGGCCCTTTCATTGGCCTCAAGTTCTTCTTTTTCTACAACATCAACCCGTATCAATCGCAAGCTGCGCAATAAACCCAGCGGTGGCGCCGGCGCCGCCCCGCAGGACTCGTTGACAGCCGGATTGCTATTGCTTGGCGCGGGCCACACGCAAGGCGCTTCCGGCCGGAGATTTCGCTATTCTTGTTCCGGCCCGGCAAAGGCGGACAGCGCCGGGCGGCGGCTCAGCCGGCGCCAGCGGGCCATCTCATTGCACCAGCGCGCAAAGCGAAAGATTCGCCCGGGGCGGCCCAAAGCAAACCCCAGCATTGTCCCCAGCCCCACCTGTTCGGCGGGCTTGCCCGTGTAGGTTTCGATGCGCCACCGCAGGTACGGGCTGCGCCAGGGCCACAGCCGGTGACCACGCGCCGCCCGCCAGTAGAATCGAATGCCACCGCCCACGGCTACATTGTAGCGGCTCGGCCGCCCAAATCGCGACGCTCCCACTGGCCGCCGCGGCCCGGCCGCGGCGCCCGCCAGCGGAAACGAACCGATGCTGTCGGCCGCGCCAAAATGCCGCGCCATGTGCCTAGGCGCGGAAGTATCGTCCTTCCGTTCTGAAGCGGCGATAAAATCGGCCCATGCAGTATTCGGCGCTTGTCGGGGACCAGGCGTTCGAGTTCAGCCTGCCCGACACCGAAGGCACTGTGCGGCGGCTGGCCGAATTTCACCAGTTGGGGCCCGTGGTGCTGCTCTTCGTGCCCACGGCCAGCGGCTGGGCTTCGCGTTTCCAGTTCTGGAATTTTCTGCGCCACTATGACGGGTTCGTGCAATTGGCGACCGAAATTGTGGTGATTGCCGGTGATGGGTCGCCGCAGCTGCGCCGCCTGCAAGCCGCCCTCGGCCTGCCCTTCGTGTTTCTCGCCGACCCGCCCGGCCGCGTGGCCGAGCGTTATCGCACCGGCGCCGGCGCCGCGACGCTGCTGCTGGACCGGCAAGGCGTCATCCGTTTCCGCCGCAATGAAAGCTGGTTTCGCCGCACCCCGGCGCATCGCCTGTTGCCCATCGCCCAGCAACTGACCACCCCTCTGGCGGTCCAATAGCCGCGCTGGGCCGGCCGCCGCCGCGGACTTGCTGGTCCCCGCTCCGCCCTAGGCCCGCTTTCCGGCGGCAAAGCGGCGGAGAATCTTCTTCGTCAGGCCCGTCAGCGCCAGCGCCGCGCACTCCGCCTCGCTGCGCCATTGCCCTGGCGGCGGCGGCAATCCGTCCGGAGGCGCATAGACGAAGGCTTCGATCTGGCGGTAGGTGATCGCGTGCCGCACCTGGCCCAAGCGCCGCTCCCCGCTCACCGCCGCCCGCCGTCGCGGCAGTTCCCACAGGCCGGGCATGATCGTCGCCGTCGCCGGCCGCCGCCGCAGCCGCACGCGCCCGCCGCGGAACGCCAGCCAATAGCTCTCCTCCCACCGCTCCCGCGGCCGCCGCGGCCGCGCCGTCAGCGCCGCCCCCGCGCGCCCGCGATCCCGGCAGTAGCGGCGGATGGGGCATTCCCCGCACCGCGGGACGCGCGGCGCGCACACCGTCGCCCCCAACTCCATCAGCGCCTGATTGCTGTCGCCCGGGCGGTTTTCATCCAGCCAGGCGCGATTCGCCGCCTCCGCCTCGGCATGGGTGAGCGCCCGCCCCGCCAGCCGCGAAAGCACGCGCCGGATGTTGCCGTCCACGGCAGGATAGCGCTGCTGGCGGGCGATGCTCAGCACGGCGCCGGCGGTATACCGCCCAAACCCCGGCAGCGCGAGCAACTCATTGAAGTCCTCTGGAAGCTCTCGCCGCCCCGCGGCCAGCACCGCCCGCGCGGCGCGCAACATCTGCCGCGGGCGCCGGTAATACCCCAGCCCGCTCCACAGCGCCAGCACCTCCGCTTCCTGGGCCCGGGCCAAATCGGCCAGGCGGGGATAGCGCGCCAAAAAACGCAGGTAATAGGCCTCCGCCGCCGCCACGCGCGTCTGTTGCAGCATCACCTCGCTGACCCAAACGGCGTAGGTTTCATTGGCCCGCTCGGGCCGCCGCCAGGGCAGATCGCGCTGCTCCGCCGCGAACCAGCGCAATAGCGAGCGCCGGGCCGCGGCGCCGATGCCATTCGGCGCAGCGGCTTTCCGCCGCTCGCCCGCGCCGGCCGCGCCGGCCGTTCCGGCTTCGCGACGAGGCAACCGCTCCGCTGCGCGCCGTGCGCCTGGCAGCCGTTTCCGCTGAGTTGGCGTGGTGGATTTCAATCTGCGCGGCGGCGCCGTCCGCCAGACCGGCGTTCCTGCTGACCTTCTCCCGCGCCGCTGGGCGTTTCGAATGGGCCTTCCCCGCCACAGCCCGCGGCCGGCGCCGGCCGGGCCCGGCGCGTCCGCTCACCTGGAAGCGCGAATTTCCCGGCCCTAGTTCGACGACTCGTGGATGCCGCCGGAAGCCGCCTTCGCCGCTTCCGCGGCCGCCAGCTTGCGGGCGGTCAGCGACTTCGCCACCCACTCATCCGCCTTGGCCAGATCCGTCTTCCGCGCCGCCATGTCCCCGCATTCCATGTCCGCCTTCTGCCGGTACAGCAGGTTGACGTAGGTCATGGCGTTGGCATAGTGCTTGCGCAGCTGCATCGCCTGCTTGAGCTGCGAGATCCCGTCTTCAATCTCGGGCATGGAGGTCTGCGCCAGCTGGCGGCAAGCCTCGATGTTCTTGCGCGTGGGCGGAGCGCCGATCAAGGGATCCGACGCCTTGAGAATCCCCAGTTGCTTGCGCAGGTCCTCGTTGGCCTTGAACGTTCGCGTCCAGTCAATCACGCCGATGAAGTAGTGCGGCGTCGGATTTTGCGGCTCCAGCGCGATCTGCTTCAGGTTCCAGGTCCGCGCCTGGTCCATGTCCTTCATGTTGAAGTACAGGTGCGCCAGCCCGGCCACCGCGTTCACGTTTTTCGGATCCTGCCTCAGCACGTCCTGGTACACTTGCACGGCTTGCTGCCCGAGCCGCATGTTATCGGGCGAATCGGCGCCGGGCACGAACTGCGACTGGTAGGCCGTGGCCAAATACAGCTTGGCGTTGATGAAGGTCGGATCCAGCCGGATGGCCTCCTTGAAGTCCGCCTCGGCCGCCTCGAACTGCGCCGACTTGAAAGCCTGCACGCCCTTGTTCAGATCGTTGCGGGCCTCCAGCTTGGCGCAGCCGCTCAAGCCCAGCAGTCCGCCTCCTAACGCCGCCACCGCCACAAATTTCCATCCGCTATGCATGGTGTTCGCCCCCGGCGCCGCTACTGCTGGCCGTTGATGGTCTGTGTCATTAACCCCACTTGAATCGAGGGGTCTTCGCCCATGGCGATGTCAATCGCCCGGGCGACATCGGCGAATTCGATGTTGTTGTCCGCGCGCACGAACATCACCTTCTCCGCCCGCGTCTTGTAGATGTCCTCCAGCCGCGGACCCAGCGTGCTCCAACTGACCGTGTCCTGGTTGATCTTCACCACCGGCGGCAGCCCCGGCGACGCGCCGTCCAGGATCTGCACCACGATCGTCCGGTTGTTCACCGGCGGCGGCTTGTGCTTGTGCTTCGGCTTCTGCGGCACCAGGGCCTTCAGGCCGTGCGGCGTCATCGGCGTGATCACCATGAAAATGATGATCAGCACCAGCAGAATGTCAATCATGGGCGTCATGTTGATGTTCGACGTCGGACCGCCCTTGCTGCCCATTGTCATCGCCATAGCGAGTTCCTCCTTGGCCGGCGCTGCCCTTAGCCGCCGGTGACGAGCTGGCCCAGTTGGTTCACTTGCTGCGTGATCATGCCTACTTTATCCACGCCCGCCGCGCGCACGGCCTTCACAACGTTGACCACGTTGATGTACTGCGCCCGGGCGTCGGCCTTGATGTAGACGGTCTTGTCCAGCCGCTTGCTGATCAGCTTATTGACCGCGTCCGCCAAGTGGCTCAGCGAGATGATGTTGTTGCCCAGAAAGATCTTGCCGTCATGGCTGACGCCCACGATGATCGCGTTCGTGGCGTTGGCCTTTTTCAGCGGAAAGGCATGGTGCGTCTGGGCCAATTCGACGTTACGCCCATGCTGCAGCTTGGGAATAACGATCATGAAGATGATCAGCAGCACCAGCATCACGTCCACCAGCGGCGTGACGTTGATGTCGGAGGCGACCTCGATTTTCGCGCGCTTCAACGGCATGGCGAAGTTCCTTTTCTTCTCCCCCGGGGCGCCCCGCACGGCGGCGCGCCCCGGCTAGCGATGCGAACCCCCGCCGCGCGGCGGGGCCTAGCGATACCGCCCGGCTACTTCGCCCCGCGCGTGGCGGCGCGGCCGGTGCGCTTCAGGAAGTAATCAATCAGCTCGCTGGAGGAGTTGTCCATCTCCACGTCGAAGGCCTCCAGCTTGCCGGTGAAATAGTTGTAAAGCCACACCGCCGGCACCGCCACGAACAAGCCGATGGCGGTGGTCACCAGGGCTTCGGAAATGCCGCCCGCGACCGCGCCCAGCCCGGAGCTGTGCTGCGTGCTGATCTTGGTGAAGGCGTCAATAATGCCCAACACCGTGCCGAACAGCCCCACGAACGGGGCCGTGGCGCCGATGGTGGCCAGCGAACCCAGTCCGCGCTTCAGCTCGGCGTGCTCGATCGCTTCCGCCCGGTCCAGCGCGCGGCGCGACGCCTCGATCTGCTCGCCGGACAGGTCCGGGGAAGCGTCATGCGCCTGAAACTCCGCCAGCCCGGCGGTCACCACCTTGGCCAGGTGGCTCTTCTTGTTGCGTTCGGCGATCTTGAACGCTTCGTCCAGCTTGCCGTCGCGTAGCGCCCCGGCCACCGCCGGCGCGAACTGCCGGCTCTGGCTCCGCGCGCCGGAAAAGACCAGCCAGCGGTCCACCATGACGCCGATCGACATGACCGACATGATAAACAGCACCACCACCACCAGCTTCGCCGGGGTGCCCATCTGGTGCCACAGCGCCACCGGACTCCATCCCACGGCGCCGCTGCTCTCCTGTAGCCACAACAAGGTTGCCAAAAGCATCGCTAGGTCCTCTCTTGAAAAAAGATTCGGTCGAATTTGCCTACTGAACCGCGGACTCGCATCGCTATCTACGATCTACACGCCACCCCCGCCGGCGCTTAACCGCCGGCCAGGGTGAAGTTGACGGTGATTTCGGTCTCCACTTGCACCGGCTTGCCGTTGAGCAAGGTCGGATGGTAGCGCCAGTTGCGCACGGCTTGCATCGCCGCGCCCACCAGCATTGGATGGCCGCTCACCAAAGTCAAATCCTGCACCCGGCCGTTTTTGCCGATGATGGCGTGCAGGATCACGGTGCCGCTGATCCGCGCCTGGCGCGCCAACGGGGGATACTCCGGCGGCGGGCAGGACACGCAGTTCGCCGCCTCCACATCGCCGCCGACCCGGATCGGCCCGGTGGGAGCCGGAGGCGGAGGCGGGGGCGGGGGAGCGGTGCTGTTGGCCAAGCCACCAATCACGCCTCCCACGGCGCCGCCGCTGGAATAGCCGCCCACCACGCCGCCGGTCGGCGCCGGCGGGGGCGCCTGATCCTTCACCATCAAAATCTTTTTGGGAATCTTGGGCGGGGCGACGAGCTGGTTGTGCTGGAACTGGCTCACCATGTGGTGCACCACCACCGGCGGCGCCTTCGGCGGCGGCGGCGGGGGCGGCGGGGGAGGCGGCGGCGCGGCCAGGAAGGCCGTCAGCGCGGTCGCCGGCAGCACCGAGTAGTAGATCAGCGGGATGATGACCATGATCGCCAGCAGCCCCACCTGAAGGATCAGCGAGAGCGCGAAGGTCAACGGCTTCTTGCTCTTCCCGCCCTTTCCCGAAATGACTATGCTCTGCTCGAACATAATTCTCTGCCCTCCCAGGCCGGTGCTGCGTGCTGCGGGACCGCGGCCGCCTCTACCCGCGGCTGCGCGCCAGCTTCTCGCCGCTGGCCCGCCCCGCCACCGCGCGCGCCGGCCGCTGCTGCCGCCGGTTGCGCCACTCGATGTAAGCCACCATCATCGGGGCTGCCACCGCGATCGAGGAGTAGGTGCCCACCAAAATACCAAAGGTCATGCAAAAGGAAAAGCCGCGCAACACCGGGCCGCCCAGCGCCAGCAGCGACAGCACCGACAGAAAGGTCAGTCCCGAAGTCAGCACCGTCCGGCTCAGCGTCTGGTTGATGCTCAAATTCACCAGGTCGGAGAGCTTCTCCCGCCGCAGGATCTTTAAGTTCTCCCGCACCCGGTCGAAGACCACGATGGTGTCGTTCATCGAATAGCCGACCAGCGTCAGAAACGCGGCGATCACCGTCAGCGAGATCGGCAACTGCACCAGCGCGAACATCCCCAGCGTGATCAGCACGTCGTGAAACACGGCCACCACCGCCGCCACGCCGTAAATCCATTCGAAGCGAAACGCGATGTACACCAGCATCCCAGCCAGCGCGTACAGCACCGCCAGCACCGCCTGCCGCCGCAGTTGCGAGCCCACCTCGGCGCCAATGATGGAGGCGCTTTGGATGCTGAATCGGCCCACGAAAAACGCCGGCCGCATCGCCGCCACCAGCGCCGGCGTCACGCCCGGAACCTGCGTCAGCGCCGCGAACGACGGAATCAGCCCGCCCCAGTGGTGATCGCGATACTGGCTCAAGATCGTCGCCGCTAGCGCCTGGTACCGCGCCTGGCCGTTGCTCGCCGCCGCCCAATGGTTGGGATCGTTCTGCACCAGCCAGTTGGCCAATTGCGAGGGGCTGACGTTGTTCAGGTCCAGCTTGCCGCCCGCCGCCGGTCCGGTCTTGTACAACGCCGCCAGCAGATTGCGCCGGCTCTGCTCCAATTGGCGCTGGTTCAGCGCCGAAAGTGGCAGGCTGATCAGCACCTCGTCGCTGCCGCTGCCGCCCACCGGCTGGATCACTCCCTGCGTCATTCCCGAACTGTCCAACGCCTGCCGGATTTTGCTGATCGGCGCGGCCTGGTCGAACTTCACGTCCACTACGGCGCCGCCGGTAAAGTCGATGCCCATCTTGGGCCCATGGTGAATGGCCAAGGCGATCATGCCGACCACGAACAGCACCATGGTGAGTGTGAGGAAGTACCATTTCTTCCCAAGAAAATCAATCTTTGTTTCCCGAAACAGTTCCATGCGAGACGGCCCTTACCCTCCTGCCGGCGCTGCCACTTTCGCCGTCTGTCGGGCAAGCCGGCCCACACCGGTCCCGCTCGACTGTATAGACTCCACGGCGGGCCAAAATGTTCCCGCCCCGCGATCGGCGTTGGATCGCATTACACGCTCAATTCCGCGCCGCGCGGCATGCGCTGCAACACATAGTCGAAAATGACCCGTGACACGAACACCGCGGTAAAGAGATTGGCCAGCAAACCGACGCTGAGGGTGATGGCGAAGCCCTTGATCGCCGCCGTGCCAAATAAGAACAGGATCACCGCCGAGACGATGGTCGTCACGTGGGTGTCCAAAATCGTCACGAACGCCTGCCGGAAGCCGATATCCACCGCCGCGGGCACGCTCTTCCCATGCCGCAGTTCTTCGCGAATGCGCTCGAAGATCAGCACGTTGGCGTCCACCGCCATGCCGATGGTCAAAATGATGCCGGCAATTCCCGGCAAGGTCAGCGTGGCCGAAACCCAGGCCATGTAGGCCATCAGAATGATCAAGTTCAGCACCAAGGCCAGCACCGCGTTGATGCCCGCGCCGCGGTAATAGAGCAGCATCGCGAAGGCCACCACCAGAAAGCCGGTGATGGCGGCGACGACGCCGTCATGAATCGAATCCGCCCCCAGCGACGGCCCCACGGTTTCTTCTTCCAAATAGCTGAACGAAGCCGGCAGCGCGCCGGAGCGCAGAATCAGCGCTAGGTCGTGCGCCGACCGGGTGGTGAAATTGCCCGTGATCCGCCCCTGCGAGCCGATGGCGGCGTCAATGGTCGCCGCTTCCGCCACCCGCCCGTTCAGCAGCACCGCCAGTTGCTTGCCGATATTGGCGCCGGTGAAGGCGCGGAAGCGCTGCCCAGCGGCTTGCGTCAGGGTGAAATCCACCTCCATCTGCCCGCCGGCGCCCAAATTCGGCTGGGCGTCGCGCAGCTCGGTGCCGTTCACCACGCCGGTGCTGTCCAGCAGATACCATTGCTCGCCGCTGCCCTGCCCTTCCACGTTGGAGCCCTTCACCAACTCGGTGTTGGCGGGCAGCACGCCGTCATATTGCGACAGCGCCTGGGCCTGGCTGGCGAATGGCCCGCCCTTGACCAAGTGGATCGAGAGCTGCCCGGATTCCTGCATCACCTGCTTGACGTGGGCCGGGTCGCTGATGCCGGGCAGCTGCACCAGAATCTGATCGGCCCCCAGCCCGTGCTGCTGCACCGTCGGCTCGGTGACGCCGAGCTGGTTGATGCGGTTGCCGATGGTCTCGATTTCCTGCGTCAGCGCCCGCGATTCCACCGCCTGCACCGCCAGCGGCTGCATCACCACCTGATAGTTGCCGCCGGGCAGCGTGTTGAGCTGGTAATCCGAGCCCAAATCGTTCTGCACGATATTGCTTAAATCACCGGCCCGCGCCGGGGGCACGCCCTGCACCAAAATCGTCTGCGGATGCTGCTTGCCGCCGGGCTTGCTGACCGTCGCCGGAATGCCCGCCTTGTTCAGCGCCGTTTGCAGCTGCGCCATCGCCGCGTCGGTCTGGGCGTTCACCGCGTCCTTGACGTTCACTTGCAGGATCATGTGCGTCCCGCCCTGCAAATCCAGGCCCAGGTGAATGCGGGAGATGGTGGACCGCTCGATCGCCCGCCAGCTCAGGCCCTTGGGAAAGCCGGTGATGCCCAAGATGCAGGCCACCACCACGACGATAATGAACAGCGTTTTCCAGCGCAGATTGCGTTGCATGCGGATGGTTCCAAATGCGGGCGGCGCCGCCGCGGCGCGCTCCTAGGTTTTCGCCTCGTCGGCGGCGGCGCCTTCCGGCTCGACCTGCGCCACCGCGCTGCGCAGCACCTCCAGCTTGTGCTGGTCGGGCGGCACGCGCAGGTGAATGAAGTTGTCCCGCACGCTGACCACCGTGCCGTGAATTCCGCCGGTGGTAATCACCCGGTCGCCGGCTTTCAGCGCCTGGTGCATCTGGCGCACTTTTTTCTGCCGGCGCTGGGTGGGGAGAATGAGCAGGAAGTAAAAGATCGCGAAGACCGCCACGATCATCAGCAGCCCCACCGAATTCCCTTCGGCGGCGCTGGGCGCGGCGAACAAGACACTAGACAAAGAGGGCAACAAAGCTCAACTCCCGTAATCCGGCACGGAGCCTAGCGCCTCCGCCTACTGGATCCGGCGGCGCGTCGGCGGCCGGGTTCCGCTCTCCGTACTCAGGTGGATTCCGGCGGCGTGGCGCGGCCCGCGGGGCGATGGGGACTCGCGCCCCCAAGCTCCACAGCATGACGGAGTTGCCGCATCCTGTCAAGATAATGGAACAGGTTGTGCTCAGTGTTCAGCATCGCCGCCAGCACTTCCCCGCTCTGGTATAAATGCCGCAGGTACGCGCGGCTGAAGCGCCGGCATACGCGGCAACCGCAGGCCGCGTCCAGCGGTCCGGGATCGCGCGCGTAGCGCGCGTTCTTGATGGCGATTTTGCCCGCCGAGGTGAACAGCACGCCGTTGCGGGCGTTGCGCGTGGGCAGCACGCAGTCGAATAAATCCACTCCCATCCGCACGTACCGCTCCAAATCCTCCGGCGTGCCGACGCCCATCAAATACCGCGGCTTGTCCGCCGGCAGCCGCGGCGCCGTCGCCGCCACCACGGCGGAGGCGGTCTCCACCGGCTCGCCCACCGACACCCCGCCGATGGCGTAGCCGGGCAGATCCAGCGCCGCCAGCCGCTCGGCGCACTCGGCGCGCAGGTCCAGGTGGGCGCCGCCTTGCACGATGCCGAACAGCGCCTGGGGAAATGGCTCCGCATTGCCGCGCCGCACCGCCGCGCCCCGCTCGGCCCCCTCCCATTCCCGCCGGCAGCGCTCCGCCCAGCGCAGCGTCCGTTCCATCGCCTGCCGCGCCTCCGCCGCCTCCGCCGCCGCCGGATAGCCCAGGCACTGGTCGAAGGCCATGATAATGTCCGCCCCCAGCTGCATCTGCGCCGCCGTCGCCACTTCGGGTGTGAAGCGGTGCGCCGCGCCATCCAGGTGCGAGCGGAACCGTACCCCGTCGTCGTCCACCATGGCCAGCGCCGCCAGGCTGAAAACCTGAAAGCCGCCGCTGTCGGTCAGCATCGGCCGCCGCCAGGTGGTGAAGCCATGCAGCCCGCCCAGTTCCGCCACCGTCGCCGTGCCGGGGCGCAGATAGAGATGATAGGTGTTGGCCAGGATGATCTCCGCCCCCAGCGCCTCCAGCGCCTCCGGCCCGATCGCCTTCACCGTCGCCCGCGTCCCCACCGGCATGAACGCCGGCGTCTCGATGACCCCGTGCGGCGTGTGCAGCCGCCCGCGCCGCGCCTGGCTGCGCGCATCCCGCGCCAGCACCTCGAACCGGAATCCCGCCATCACCCTGCGAGAATACCAAGCCGCCGCGCGATCCTCTTGTTGGTGGGTCGCTGCCGGGCCTGCCTGCGGGTGGAAGTAGAAATTCGCCGCGGGCGGGGGCGGCCGGCCCGCCCAAAATCTGCCACGGCCGAAGGGAACAGCTGACCGACGGCCCGCGCCGGGAAGCCACGCCAGCACCGCCCGGGTGGCCCGCACCGACGCGCCAGTGGTGTAGCCGCCCGGGTTCGGGCGCCGCGGGAGGCCCAGTGTGGCGGGACCGGCCAGCTCTCGGCCCATGGCTTGGCAGCGCCGCCAAAGCGGTGCCGATCATCGCTGAGACGGCGTCGGGTTTGTCGCTGCAAGCCTGGCGCGCCGCGGCTGCCAACTCCGTAGTATCCTCGGCGTTGTGGCTGGGCCGGGAGTCACAGCCTGCCGCGGCGGCGCGATCCGCCGGTCCAACCGGGGAGAGACATCACCATGTCAGGTGG
>JAKAUF010000453.1 GCA_021827785.1 Acidobacteriota bacterium
CCGACGGCCCGGTATTCGTCATTTGCCCAGACACAACGGTCACCGTCTCGGCCAACGCTCCACCGGGCCTCAGCATGATGCAGGAAACTCTGCTCGACTTCTATGTGCAGATCGCCTCCATGACGGCCGGCAACGCGCCACCGGCAGGCGCCGATCTGGCGGTCACAACGAGCGGCGGCGGCGGGGCGGGCTCCAGCCCAATCGCGACCGCGCCCCCGATCGGGCCTGCGTGCGTCAGCGCCGGGCAGATCAACTCGTTCCTTGCGGGAAGCCCGCTGGCTGGCCAGGGCCAAAACTTCTATAACGCCGGCCAGAGATACGACGTAAACCCGGCGTTGGCGGTCGCGATCGCAGCCGCCGAATCGAGCCTAGGCCGCCAGACGAACGCGACATGGGGCCTTTACAACGCTTGGGGATGGGGGCACACGCAGCCGTACAGGGCCGAGGCCCAGAGCTGGACTAGCTGGCAGCCGGGGATATACACCGTGACCGCACAGCTTGCCGACCCCCTCTACATGGGGGCGTCGCCGCCCCTGGATACGACGGCGGCAATCTATGGGAAGTGGTGCCAGTCGGGGACTTGCGCAGCTGGCCTGGCGACCATTAATCAGGTGCTTGGCGAACTGGGGGTCAGCCCAGATTCGCTGCGGTTCAAGGCCTGCGGAGGAAATCGGCAATGAGTGCTCGACAGGCTGCATTAGCGATCGCCCTGTTGGCGGTGGTCCCGGCCCTCGCGGCAGGCACTGGCTGGACACATTTCGTCAGTAAGCAGTACCGCTACAGCGCGTGGTATCCCCCAGGCTGGCAACCACTGACGCCGAAATCGCAGAGCCTCACGATCATCAATTTTCCGCAATCCGAGCGGGTGGGGGGGGGCGTCATTCCAGCGCATGGGGCGCTGATCCAGGCGGGGCCGGCCCACCGGCCCGGTAAGACCATTGAGGAGCTGCTGCAAGAGGGGATGACCGTCGCTGGCGCCCGCTATCCCATCCTCGACCAAACGCTCCTTACGGGCCTGCCCTACGCGGATGCGCCCAAAGCGCTCCGGCAGGTCGAGTACTACGAAAATTACGGGTCGGCGACACGCCCTATCCTGCAACACGTTACAACATTTTGGTGCAAAGTCCACGGCCGGATCTTCTCCGTGGCGCTTTTCTATTTTCGCGGCAACAAGGACGCGAAGATGCTTGAGGCGGAGGCGCTATCGGTAGCGCGCAGCATGCGCATCGGGAAATGATGCGCGCCCCGGAGCGCTCTGGCCGCGCACGCCCCGGCGGCTTTGTCCATGGCCGTGGCGGGGGAAGGGGCGGCAGGCGCCGGCCCCTTCCCCCGCACCCCCATCCCCGCTTCCCGGCAGGCTTGGGGCTGGTGCTACACTCCTGACCCAAAACCCAAAAACTGTACCAGGTCAGACGCCCTGGGCAACGTCACCTGCTATGGGTACGATGCGCTGGGCCGCGTAACCTCCATCACCTACCCCTCCGGGCAATACGCCAGCGTAACGTCGCCGAAAACCTTCGTCTACGATGCCGCCACGGTGGACGGTGCGGCAATGGCGAACGCCAAGGGCCGGCTGGCGGAGGCCTACACGGGCCCGTCCGGCGCTAAAATCACGGATGAGGGATTCGGGTACGACGTCATGGGGCGGCCCACGGACCTCTACGAAATGGCTCCGAGTTCGAGCGGCTACTACCACTCGCAGGAGAGCTATTGGCCGGACGGCGCCGTGGCCACGCTCACGATTCCAGGCGTGCCGGAAATCAGCTACGCCCCAAATGCAATGGGTGAGATCGCCACGGTGAGCGCCAGCGGCCAAAATCCGGTCACCAGCACGAGCTACAACGTCGCCGGGCAGCTCACCGCGATCACCTACGGCTCGGGCGACGCCGACGCCTTCGCCTACCATGCGACCACGGGCCTCATGGAATCGTACGCGTTTGACATCAATGGGCAGACCGAGACCGGCACCCTGAACTGGAACGCCGATGGCACGCTGGGCTCGCTGGACATCAGCGACCCATTCGACGCCGGCGACACGCAGGACTGCTCCTTCACCCAGGACGATCTGGGCCGCCTGGCCTCGGTCAACTGCGGCAGCGAATGGTCGCAGACCTTCTCGACGGACGCCTTCGGCGATGTCGCGGTCACCGCCGGCAACGACGCCTTCCCGGCGCAGTTTGCCAACGACCGCATCTCCAGCGTCGACGGCTTCGCGCCGAACTACGACGCCAACGGCAACTTGCTCGACAATCCGCTGACCCAGGCGCGGAACGTCTACGGCTGGGACGCCGACGGGCGGCCGGTCGAGGTGGATGGCGTCAGCCAGACCTTCGACGCCTTCGGCAGGCTGGTGTACAACAGTTCTAGCCCGGCCGAGTACGTCTGGACGCCGGACGGGAGCAAGGCCGCGAATATGAATGGCCAGAATCTGAACTTCGCCGGCGTTCCGCTGCCGGGCGGGGCGGTCGCGATGTATGCATCCGGCGGCCTCTGGTATTACGCCCATCCGGATTGGGAGGGGAGCTGGCGGCTGGCCTCATCGCCCTCGCGCACGGCAACGGGCGAACTGGCCTACTCGCCCTACGGCGCCGCCTATGCCGGCTCCGGGCCGGACGCGTTCACCGGCCAGTGGGTGGACACGCCAGATAATCTGAACGACTTCCAGCACCGCCTCCTGGCCCCGATGATGGCCCGCTGGCTCTCGCCCGATCCCTCCGGCCTAGCTGCCGTCAGCCCCGCCAATCCCCAAACCTGGAACGAATACGCCTACGTAGGCGACACGCCGCTGGAGGCCACCGACCCGCTGGGATTGAACGGCAACTGCAGCGGACCGCAAACCCCTGCCGACGGCCCGGTATTCGTCATTTGCCCAGACACAACGGTCACCGTCTCGGCCAACGCTCCACCGGGCCTCAGCATGATGCAGG
>JAKAUF010000142.1 GCA_021827785.1 Acidobacteriota bacterium
CGGCGGCGATGCCCTCGATGGTGGTGATCCGGGCGCCGTCGCAGCCGGCGGCGAGCAGGGTGCAGGCCAGGGCGGGTTGGCCGTTCACCAGCACCGTGCAGGCGCCGCAGCTGGAATCATCACAACCGCATTTCGTTCCCGTCAGGCGAAGATGCTCCCGCAGCGCCTCGAGCAGCAGCGTCGCCGGATCGAGTTCGAGCCGGCGGGGCTGGCCGTTGACGGTGAACGCCGTGGTCATGAGGGACCGGCGAGGCCGGGCTGGCGCTCCATCTCCGCCAGCATGGCCTTCAGGCGCGGCCGCAGCCGCGGATCGGCCTGCCCCAGCGCCGCGGCGTGCTGCGCCGCCGCCAGGGCCGCCTGCGCTTCGCCCAGCGCCCGCCGCGCCAGCGCCAAGTTGGCGTGGTTTTCGGGATCGTCGGGATGGGCGGCGATGGCCTGCTCGATCAGCGGGATGGCGCGGTCGGGATGATTGGCCAGCAGCAGGCTGGCGGCGGCGTCCTTCAGGACCGTCGCGGCGGTCGGCTGGAGGCGCAAGGCCATTTGGTAATAGAAGACCGCTTGGTCGTGCTCGCCCTGGGCGCGATGGGCGTCGCCCAAGGCGGCCCAGGAGCGGTAGTCGTTGGGCGCCAGATTGGTGGCGCGCGCGGCCAGCGGGAGCGCCTCCGCGCCCGCGCCCTGGCGCGCCAGAATGGCGGCCAGCGCGGCGTGCGCCAGCCCGTCGTCTTCGTCGGCGTGGATGGCGCTGCCCAGCAGCTCGACGGCGCGGCGGATGAAGGCGTCCTGCTCCGGCTCGCCCAGGCGTCCGGATTCGGCCCACAGCGCCAGGCCCAGCTCGCGGGCGGCATCGTTGTCCAGCAACGGAATGCCTTCCAGCAGCTTGAGCACGGTGGCGGTGCGGTGGCCGGAGAGCAGTTCCAGGGCCACGGCGGCGCGGGCGGCGGCGAGAAAGAAATCCAGCTCCAGGGCGCGGACTTGCGCCCGCTGCGGATCGCTGTTGTCGGGCGTGAAGGAGGCGATGAACCACAGCAGCGCCGCGAAGGAACGGCTGCGCAGATCTTCAAACGACCGCGTCAGCGGCGCGGGCACTTCCCGGTCGCAGGCCTGGGCGGCGGCTTCCAGCAGCAGATACAAGAGGTGATGGCCCTCGCCGCCGGAAACCTCGCGCTTGACCGTGCGGGCGCGATGGCCGGGGCGGCGCACGGTCAGGCTGCCGGCGATTTCGGTGCCGGCGTTGATGGCGATCTCCAGTTCGGTAATATCCGCGCCATCGCCGCCCTGGGCGGGAGCGACGGCGCCTTCCGCGTGCGCGGGTGCCATGCTCACGCCGCAGCGTTCCAGCCAGCGCCGCAACAGCACCTCCAATCCGGCGGCGGCAATTTCGGGTAGCGGCAGCGCCGTGGCGAAGACGGCGGGATCGGCGGTGATGCTGGTGGAACG
Organism: Acidobacteriota bacterium; assembly: GCA_021827785.1. Classification (GTDB taxonomy): domain Bacteria; phylum Acidobacteriota; class Terriglobia; order Terriglobales; family SCQP01; genus JAKAUF01. The sequence continues at coordinate 1,438 of JAKAUF010000142.1, forward strand.
CAGAATGACAGGCATGGAGGTTCGCTTTCCGCGCGCTTAGGCGGGCCGCCCGACGGGCGCGGCCCAGGCCGGCGGGCGCTTTTCCAGAAAGGCCCGCACGCCTTCGCGCGCATCCTCCAATTTTGGCAGTTCGCGGCGGTAAATGTTCTCGGTTTCGGCCAGGGCGGCGAGAAAGCCCTCCCCGCGCACGGCGCGGCGGGCGACGGGCAGGATCTGCGGCGAGAGCGCCAGCCATTGGGCGCGATGCGCGGCGGCGGCGGCTTCCAGTTCCGCGGCGGGCACGGCGCGGTCGATCAGCCCGCTGATGACCGCCTCCGCCGCGGGAATGCGGCGGCCGGTCAGGATCCAGTCCAGGGCCCGGCGCAGGCCGACCAGCGGGGGCAAAATGACGCTGGCGACCGGCGGGAAACTGCCCACCTGAATTTCCGGAAAGCCGAACTCGGCATCCTCGGCGGCGATGACCGCATCGCAGAAGCAGGCCAGCTCGGCGCCGCCGCCCAGCGCCGGCCCGCGAACGGCGGCCAGGGTGAGGTAGCGGGCGGCATGGAGGCAGCGGAAAATCGCATGGAAGCCGCCCAGCATGCCTTCCGCCCGCTCCGGCAGGTGTTCGGCGACATCCACTCCGGCGGAAAACGCCCGGCATTCCTCCGCGGCCTCGAACTGCACGATGCGCACTTCGGGCCCCGCGGCCTCCAGCGCGGTGACGATCGCTCGCGCCAGCTCGAGCGTGATCACGTTCAGCGGCGGATGCGCCAGGCGCAGCCGGAGCAAGGAGCCTTCGTCGGCGATTTGCAGTTGGTTGGCCATGAGAGAGCGTCGCCTAGGCGGGCCGATGGCTTCGCGGCGGCGGCGTTAAACCTGCGACCATTTGGCCTCGGCGCCCTTGGGTTCAATCCATTCCTTGTCGGCGGTCAGCAGCGCGTTGACCGCGGCGCGGTCGGCGGGCTGGGGCAGCACCGCGGCAAGATGGCGCGCGTACTCCGCTTCCTCCAGCGGCTCGCCGGTGACGCTGAAGCGCTGGCCGGCGAACTGGCCGATATGGCGGTTGAACTTGACGTCCGGAATGTACAGCTTGGGCTGCTCCGCGGGGAGCAGGCGGTTGAGCGATTGGATCAGGCCGTTGACCTCCTGGTAGTACAAATTGCGGGCGGAGTCGTTCAGCATGTCCAGGTCGGCCGACTGGGCGTTGGTGTGCTCGTCATAGCGGCCCTTCAGCCCCCACAAATACGCCCAATGGGCGGAGGAGGAAAAATCCGTGCCGAACAAGTCGAAGGCCGTGGGGATCCACTTGTTGAAATATTTCTGGATGTAGGCGAGCGGGATGCGGCCGCGCCGCACGATGCGGCGCAGGCCGTCGTTGCCCGTGCCCAGGTGGAAGGACTCCTCCTTCAGCATGGGCACCATGCTCTGCGCCAGCGGCGCGAAGCCGGAATGGCTCAGCATTTGCAGCTGGAACTTGCCGTCACGGTCAATGA
>JAKAUF010000177.1 GCA_021827785.1 Acidobacteriota bacterium
TACCTGGCTGGACGCCGGGCTGGCGGATTATCTGGGCATCAATTCCCTGCCGACCACGCTGGTGATGGCGCCGAACGGCCGCATCGTGTTTCGCCAATCGGGTTTCGATCCCGCCAGCTACCGCAAGGATTTGGAGCGCGCCATTCGCTATGCGCAGACGCTCCAACCCTCCCGCGTTAGCCGCGCGGCGGCGGCCCGCTAGCCAGCTCCCGCGCCAGGCGCAGCGCGCCGTCCAGGGCGTCGCCGGCCGGCGGGAACAACCGCGCCCCAGGCAGCTCCACGCGCAGCGCGCGTTGCAGCGCACGGCGCAGCACCGGCCCGGAGGTCAGCACCGAACCGCCATAGGCCACGCGGGGACGGCGCAGCCGCAGCCGGTGCGCCACCGCCGCGGTTTGGCGGGCTAAGTCCGCGGCGCCGCGGCCGACCAGTTCCCGCGCCACGGCGTCACCGCCGGCGGCCGCGGCGAGAACCAATGGCGCCAGCGCGCCAAACTCCGCGGGCGTCGTGGGGCGCGGCAGCCGCGCCAAACCGGCGGAGGATCGCAGCCGCAGTGAGCGCTGCAACGCGGGCAGCAGCGCGGTCCGCCTGCCGGAGCCGTCCAGCGCGCGGAGGGCCGCGGCGTAGCCTAGGCGGCCCAGCCATTGGCCGCTGCCCTCATCCCCCAGCAGCCAGCCCCAGCCGCCGGCGCGGGCCCATTCGCCGCGGCGATTGCGGCCCCAAACGATGGAGCCGGTGCCGGCGATGACCACGATTCCGGGTCCACCCGCCAGCCCGCCCACCTGCGCGATCTCGCCGTCGGTCAGGACCGCCACGCGAGCGCCGGGAAACGCGGCGCGGGTACGCCGAGCCACGTCGCGGCCGGCGCCGGATTCGCTGACCCCGGCGCTGCCGACGACGACGGCACGCACGGCGCGGGCGGCGGCGTGGGCCTGGCGCAGCGCGGCCGCGATCGCTTGCCGCCGCGCGCGGTCCGCGCCGGGAGCGCCGAGAGCGTAGGGATTGGCGGGACCGGCTTCACCTCTGCCCAGCACCCGGCCCGCGGCGTTGGCCACGGCGGCGCGCACATGGGTCGCTCCGGCGTCCAAGCCGAGCAAAAGACTTGCGGGCGTGCCGCCGGCGGCGCGTGGAGACATGAACCCCAGCGTACGCCAGCTTCGCAGGCGCGGGGACCGGACGGGCGCGCCTAGCGCGGCGCCGCGCTCGGCGGCGTCACCGCCGGATTCAATGAGCCGGAACGAAACCCCTCCAGGTCCAGGGTCACGTAGCGGAAGCCCAGGCCTTTGAACACCGCCGTCAGGGCGCCGGCGGATTGCAGGTTCAACGCCCGCGGCATCTCCTCGCGGGCAATCTCGATGCGGATCAGATCGCCGTGGTCGCGGGCGCGGAACTGGCGGAAGCCCATCCGCCGCAGGGCCTCCTCGCCGGCTTCAATCCGGCCGAGAACCGCGGGCGTGATGGCGATGCCGTGCATCACGCGCGACGCCAGGCAGGGCGACGCGGGCCGGTCCCAAACCTCCAACCCGGCTTGGCGGGCCAGCTCCCGCACCGCGGCTTTCCCCAGGCCCGCCTCCAGCAACGGCGCGCGCACGCGGTGCCGGCGGGCGGCTTCAGCGCCCGGCCGATAATCGAATTGATCGTCGCGGTTGGCGCCGTAGGCGAGCGAGCGGAAGCGCGGACGGCGATCCAATTCCCGTTCCATCTGCCGGAATAGTTCATCCTTGCAGAAAAAGCAGCGGTCCGCGCCGTTGCGGGCGTACTCGGCCCACTCCACCTCGCCGGTGCGAATGGTTTCACAGGCGAACCCATGGTGGTTGGCGAAGGCGAGCGCCTGCTCATACTGCGAACGCGCCAAGCTGGCGGAATCGGCGATCAGGGCCAGCATGCCGGAACCAAGTTCCTGATGGGCCACCCAGGCCAAATACGCCGAGTCCACGCCCCCGGAGTAGGCGATCAGCACCGGGCCTCCGGCCCGCAGCGCCTGCCGCAATCGCTGCTCGGCGCCAGCCCAATCCTCCGCAAACACCGGGGTTTCTCCCTTTTCCTCCCGCGCCGCCACGGTCACGGTCCCTAGCTTACCACCGCCGATCGCGGCCTCGGGCGGGGGCGGGCGGCGGAATCCCGTCGCGGGCGCCGCGCCGTTTGCCCCGGGGGGCAAAGCAGGCGCGGGGAAGGCGCGAAACTCCCGGCGCGCTCCCCGGGCGCCGCGCGCCGCGCTGGTCAAAGCGGGCTGCCCCGCCGCCGCCGGGGCGGGGGCCCGCGCCCATTTCGCTGAGAGCGGTGAGGGGTGACCGCGCGGATTCCTGGCCCCAGGCCTGTACGCCGGAACGGTGCGTGGCGGCGGGCAGCTTTTTTATCCTGACGGGCAACGGTTGCGTGATGAGAATACGGGTGTGCCTGCTGGTATTGGTGTTCAGCTGCGCCCTGGCGGCCCAGGCCGTGACGGCCATTGGCGCGGGCAGCATCGTGGCTTTGCATACCTCCCATGGCATCGTCTATACGAATCTAGTGCCCACGGCGCGGCCGCGGCGCGCGCTCCCGCCGCACCCGGCGGAGAAGGCGGCGCCGCCGCCGCAACGCATTCAGCGCCTGCTGCATCAAGCGGCGCGCCGCTACGCGCTCGATCCCCGGCTGGTGATGGAAGTGGCGCGGCAGGAAAGCGACTTCGACCCGCGTTCGGTGTCCCGCAAAGGGGCGATGGGGGTGATGCAGCTGATGCCCGCGACGGCCGAGGCGCTCGGCGTACGGCACCCGTTCGACGCGGCGGAAAACATCGCCGCCGGGGCGCGGTATCTGCGGGCGCTGTTGCGGCAGTATCGCGGCAACGTGCGGCTGAGTTTAGCCGCCTACAATGCCGGCCCTGGGGCCGTGGCGCGCTATGGCGACACCATTCCTCCGTTCCGCGAGACGCGGAGCTATGTGCGCACGATCACGCGGCGGCTGCGCCAAGACGGCGATCCGGTGGCCCTGTCCGGCCGGTCCTGGGGAAGCGGCCGTAGCGAATAGCCGGCCGTTCGGGGGAAGCCAGGCACGCAGCCCGGACCGCCAATTCCGGTTGCCGCTAGCGGCGGCCGGGAGGTACATTGGTTGTGCTCTGGAGTTTTTCTCTCGGCCCGTGCAGCGGTGGGACGATTACGCAATTTTCTTGCTGTTTCGCTTGCGGTCGCGGCGGTAGCGGCGTTCGGCGCGTTGGCGGCGGCCGCGCCGCCGCCGACGCGCGCTCAGTTATTGGACCGCGCGCACGCGATGCATGAGGCGCTGGAGCGGATTCCCGTCCGCGAGCGCCGGCCGGCGCAGTATGAAGCGATCGCCGATGTGCTGACGGCGGTCTGGCGGCGGCCCGAGCGCGTGCCGCCCAGCCAGGACATTACCCCCACGCCGGCCGAGGAAGCGCTGTTTGCCGACGGCGGGCTGCACATCGCCCTGGCGCAAGACCTGCGCGATCCCGTTGGGTGGCGCGAGGCGGCCTTTGATTTCAGCCGGCTGCTTCGCCGCTTTCCCGGCACGCGGTACCGCCGGAACGCGGAGTGGGCGCTGGCGCAGATTGAGTGGTTTCACCTCGGCGCGCGGGGGCAGGCGCGCCGCCATCTGGCGGATTTTCTCCGCCGCTATCCCGCCGACCCGCGCGCGGCATACGCCCAGCGGCAGCTGCGCGGGCTGCGGGTCGGGCCGCCGCAATTGTTGCCCTCGGCGGCGGGGGAAACCGCCGCGCGAGCGCCCGAGCCGGCCCCGGTGCATTCCGCTCCCCCCGCGCCGGCCGCCCATGCCGCCGCGGAGCCCGCCGCGCCGCAGGCGCCCACCCCGTCCGCCCCGGCCTCGGCGGTGGATGTCACCAGCTTGGAATGGCATGCCGAACCGCATGGGCTGACGCTGGTGATCGGGTTGAGCGGCCGTCCGCGGATGAGCCGCGGCGCGGTCAAGCAAACCCACGCGGTCTACTTCGATTTCGCCGACGCGCATTTCGCCGCCGGCATGGCCAACCGCTTCATTCACCTCAGCAATCCGCTGGTCGGTGAAATTGAACTGGCGCGGTTCGAACCCGGCGTCATCCGCCTGGCGCTGCATGAGCGCGGCGACGCGCAGGCGGTGGCCATGTATTTTCCCAATCCCTCGCGGATGGTGATTTCGCTGCAGCCGGGGACGGCGCCGCCGGCGACGCGCCGGTCGCTGGCGCGGGTACGCAGCCATCCCGCGCCGCCCCTGCGCATCGCCCGGGCGCCCCGGCCATTGCCGGACGGACGGCAAGACCTGAGCCGCGCGCTGGGTTTGAAAGTGCGCCGCATCGTCATTGACGCCGGCCACGGCGGTTTCGACACCGGCGCCATCGGACCGAATGGGCTGGACGAAAAAACGGTGACGCTCAGCGTGGCGCTGCGCCTGGGACGCCTGCTGCAACAGCGGCTGGGCGAGCAGGTGATCTACACGCGCACCACCGACGTCTTCGTGCCGCTGCAAGAACGAACGGAAATCGCCAACAAGGCGCATGCCGACTTGTTCATCTCCATTCACGCCAATGCGAACCTGTCGCCCGACGTGACCGGCGTGGCGGCCTATTATCTGAACCTGACGCGCAATCCCCGGGCCCTGGAGGTGGCGGCGCGGGAGAACGCGACCACCCAACTGGGCGATCACGCGCTCCAGCACCTGCTGGATTCCATCGCGCAAAACGACAAACGGCAGGAGTCCGAGGACTTTTGCCGCGACATTGATCTCAGCCTGGCGCATGGCTTGGACGAGGTGAACCTGGGAGTGAAGAGCGCGCCGTTCATCGTGCTCATCGGGGCGCGCATGCCATCCGTGCTGGCGGAAGTCTCGTTTCTGAGCAATCCTCATTACGCGCGCTTGCTGGCCGAGCCCAGTTACCGCCAGCGCATCGCCCTGGCGCTCTATCACGGCATCGCCCGCTATATCCACTCCCTGGGCGGAGTGCAGCCGGCGCCGTCGCCGGCGCTGGCGGGCCGGTAACAGCCGCAGGGTACAATCGTAGGTTCCCGAGGAGGTAAGTCTTGCAAGCTGCGGTGATTTCCGCCGAGTGGGCGCCGCGCCCGGATTATCCCCTGAGCGAAGAAGAACGGCGCACGCGCACCGCGCGCGTAGGCTCCTCGGTGTGGAAGCATCCCCAAGTGGCGGTGCAAGAGCTGCCCGACCCGGTCTGCGGTCCGGAGGACGCGGTGGTGCGGGTGGCCGCGGCGGGGTTGTGCGGCTCCGACCTGCACTTTTTCGAGACCGACGCGGACGGATACATGCACTACCCCGGCTTGGCGCGGTTTCCCAGCGTGCCCGGCCACGAGGTCGCCGGGGAAGTGGCGGCGGTGGGGGAGCGGGTGAAGCACCTGCGGCGCGGCGATCTGGTCTGCCTGGACGACATGGTGTGCTGCGGCGCCTGCGAGGCGTGCCGCCGCGGGTTCCCCAACCAATGCGAAAACCTGGAGGACGTCGGCTTCACGATGAACGGCGGCTGCGCCGAGCTGTTGCGCGTGCCGGCGCGCAATTTGTGGAGCATTAACTCCCTGCGGGCGCGCTACGGCGGCAAGGAACAGGTGCTGGAGGCGGGGGCGGTGATTGAGCCGTTCACGGTGGCGTACAACGCGCTGTTCGAATGCGCCGGACGGATCAAACCCGGCGCCTTCGCCGCCGTCTACGGGGCCGGCGCGATTGGGTTGGCCGCGGTGCAGCTGTTGCGCGCCAGCGGGGCGGCGCAGATCGCGGTGTTTGAGCACCACGCGCAGCGGCGCGAATTGGCCTTGCGTTTTGGGGCGCACCACGCCTTTCCCGCCAACGGCGAAGGCGCCAACGGCGCCCAGCCGGCGCGGGCGGTGCTGCGCGAGCTGACCGGCGGGGCCGGCGCCGACGTGCAAGTGGAAGCGGCCGGCGCCTTCCGCCACACCATGCCGGAGATGGAAGCCGCGGCTGCCATGGGAGGCCAGATCATCATCATCGGGCGCGACCGGAACCCCGCGGCCGTGCAGTTGGAGCATTTGCAAGTGAAGAAGGCGAACATTATCGCCGCCATGGGCAACACCGGCCATGGCACCTATCCGAACGTGATTCGCATGATCGCCGCCGGCTTGCTGGATCCCACGCCGATGATCACCCACCGCTTCGCGCTGCGGGATTTTGCCGGCGCCCTGGCGCAGGCGCAGACGCGGCAAGGGGGCAAGGTGCTGGTCAAGATCGGTTAGCCGCCCGGGCGCGCGGCGCCCGCGCCCGCAAGCCGCGGATACAATTAGGATGTGGCGGTATGGCGGCGCACGCTCCTCCTTTGTTGTCTGTCGGCGGTAGTGGCCGCGACGGGCGCGGCTCAGGCCGTGCCGGGACCTCCGGGGTGGAAACGGGCCGGCGATAAAACCTATTCCCAGGCGCCCTGGGCCTTGGCGCCGAATCTCGCGGCGGCGATGCGGGAGTATGGGCTGCAACTGCGCTCGGCGGCTGCGTTTCGCCGCGCGGGGCGGGCCGTTCGCCTGCAAGTCTGGACGTTCGCCGATTCCCGCGGCGCCTATGGAGCGGAGTCCTTTCTGCGCGCCGTCCATGCTCCGGGCCGGTTCATGGCCCGGCAGCGCTGGGTGTTGCGGGCGCAAGGGCCGCTGCCCCCGGAAGCTTGGCGGTTTTGGGCGCGGAAAGTGGCGGGAGGCGCCCCCGCGCCGTTACCGTTGCTGTGGCAGCAATTGCCCCAGCGCCATCAGGTAGCCCAGTCGGTGGGATTCGCCGAGGGCCCGGCAGGATTGGCCGCGCTGGCGCCCTGGCTGCCATCCCCGGCGGTGAACTTCGCCATGGAACCGCTCATCGCCACGGCGCAGTATCGCCTGCATGGCGCCGGCGGTCGCGCCGTCAGCGGGCAGTTGGCGATCTTGTCCTACCCGACGCTGCAGATCGCCGCGGCGCAACTTCGGCCCATCCGCGCGGCCGCCACGATGGCGCGGCGTTCGGGCCCGCTCGTAATCGCGTGGCGGGGCGCTGATGTTCCCGCCGCCCGCGCCGTGTTCGGCACGGTCCACTACCGGGCCATCGTCACCTTCAGCCCGCCGATCGGCGTGGGATCGCTGCCGGGGCTAATCCTGACGATCTTCGTGCTGATTGGATTTATCGCCGCGGTGTGTTTGGCGGCGGGTTTGTTTGCCGGCGGCCTGCGCGTGCTGCTCGCCAAGTGGTTTCCGCGCCGGTTCGCACTGCACCCGGACCGCTTGATCCGGCTGAAGCTGCAATAAAGACGAAATGCCCATCCTTGCGGATGGGCATTTCGCTGGAGAATAGCTTCGAAGACCCAGGCCAGAAGAACCACTGGCGGCAAAACTACGCTGCCGCGAATACCCCTTGCCAGCACCGCGGTGCCCCGAAACCTTCGATGGGCAAAATCTTAAAAGCAGCCGGGAAACGGTGTCAAGGTGAATCTTGACCTAGGAAAATTTTGCAAACACAATGTTTTCAATAGGTTACGCTCCAGACGAGGGCGCAAATGAGTGTTAAACTGCCGGTAGCACCCCAGTAAACCCCGTGCCGACCACTGAACGCCTGGCCCCGATTTCCCGCTTGGAAGCATCCCTGCGGAGCGTCATTCGCACCCCGGCGGCGTCCGCGTCCGCCGCCGCGCACGGTGACGACGCCGTGCGCATGGCGCTGATCGCGCTGGTGGCGAACGGGCACATCCTGATCGAGGACGTGCCGGGGGTGGGCAAGACGACCTTGGCGCAAGCGCTGGCCCGTTCGCTGGATTGCACGCTGCAGCGGATCCAGTTCACCAGCGACCTGCTGCCTAGCGACGTGACCGGCATCAGCGTCTATAACCAAGCCAGCCAGCGGTTCGAGTTCAAGCGCGGGCCCATCTTCGCCCACATCATCGTCGCTGATGAAATCAACCGCACCACGCCGAAAACGCAGTCGGCGCTGCTGGAGGCGATGAACGAACGGCAGGTGACCGCCGACGGCGAAACCCATCCGCTGCCCACCCCGTTTCTGGTGGTGGCGACGCAGAATCCGATCGAGCACCAGGGCACCTATCCGCTGCCGGAGAGCCAATTGGACCGATTTCTGCTGCGCATCCGCATGGGGTATCCAACCTCCGCGGACGAGAAGGCCATTCTGCGCGGCGATGCCGGCGCCGAGCGGCTGGCGGGAATTCAAACCATTGCCAACGGCGAAGAGGTGCTGGCGTGGCAGGCGGCGGCGCGGCAGGTGCGGGTGGAGGAATCGCTGCTGGATTACGCCTTGGCGCTGGCGCGGGCCACGCGGGAGCATCCGTCGCTGGCGCTGGGCGTCAGCCCACGGGGCGCGCTGATGCTGCATCGGGCGGCGCAGGCGCGGGCCTGGATTGAGGGGCGCGGGTACTGCACGCCGGACGACATCAAGCGGCTGACGGTGCCGGTACTGGCGCATCGGGTAGCGCTCAAGCCCAGCGTCGCGCACTGGGAGCGGCGCTCGGAACAAGCCGACGCGCTATTGGCGCAGATCGCAAATACCGTGCCGGTGCCCGAGTAGGCCCCCCAGGTTCCGGTCCCGAGGGCGGCAGACGGGCAGCCGACGGTGTGTTGTTGGGAGTGGTCTTTGCGGCGCCGGCGACCGCGGGGCGGGGGAGACAAAAACGGCGCGGACGCCCGCTCGCGTCCCGCGCCGCAGATGCGCATCCGTCCGACCGGGTGCTAATTCAGCGAGGGCGGGGTTCCGCCGCCGCCGCTGCACGAACTGCTGACGGTTTTGATTTTCTCGACGTCCAGGCTTTGCTGGCCGCCGGCCTGTCCCGCCGGAGTCCCGGCCGCGCCGGCGCTGCTTGGAGTGCCGGTGACGGTGACGGTATGGCCGACGTGCTTGGACAGGTCAACGTTGCTGCTGGTCAGCTCCCAGGTTTGATTGCTGGAGGAGTCGGTCAGTGAATACTGGCCGGCGCCGGTGCTTTCCAGGCAGCCCGTGGCCGAGACCTTGCCGCCGGACATGCCCTGTTGCTGGTTTTCCTGCCCGGCTTGCTCGCCGGGTTGCGCGCTGGGCTGCTGTTCCTGCTGCTCCGCGCCGGGCTGCTGCTGGTTTTGGTTGGGTTGCGCTTGCTGCTGCTCTCCCTGCTGTTGACCCTGCTGTCCGGTGTCCTGGCCCCACGCCGGGGTCATCGCGGCGAACAGGCCCATGGCCACCAGCATCGTCAGTGTCGCTAGCAGTTGATTCATTCTCTTATGCATTTGCGATCCTCCTCGGATAAGCGCCGCCGGCCGGACCCAGAACCGTTCCTGGGAGCATGCCAGGCAGGCTTTAGTTGGGTGATGCCATGCGCGGGCCGGAGGTTGGGCCAGAACCAACGTTGGCGACGGTGCGTACTGCCTGGGTAGGTTGCATCCCATGAACTCCATGGACGCGCGCAGGGTCATTCCCCTTAGGACGAACCGGCGCGACTTGCAGGACCGAAAGCGAAACTCCGCCACGATCCTGTGTCCTAACCTTTCGGAGCAAGCGGGTGGCCAAAGGCGAGGGATCGCGCGCCGCCCCCGTTTTCGGCCCGCCGCTGGGGAGGGAGAAAGAACGGCGACTCGCGCCTGGGCGAACGGCGCGAACATTCCGCCGAACGCCGGCAGTTCTTGCGTACCGTATCCCGCGAGGGCAGCTAAGACCACTCGCTTAGTGGTGGGCGGAAAGCCAGTTGGGAATGGGCCATTCGCGGGGGCCGCGCCTTTTGCTCGGGGAGCAAAGCGGGCGCGGAAAGGCCGCGAAATTCCCCAGCGCCGCAGGCGCGCTTGCTGTTGGTGCGGCCCGCCCCCGGCAAGCGAAGCGGCGCGGCCCCCACGCCGAGCAATGCGGGATTCGCGGCCAGGTTGGGTGTAGGGTAAGAACACGGGAGGTCGAGTGATGGCGGATTTAGCGCAGAAAAGTTGCGTTCCTTGCCGCGGTGGAGCACCACCGCTGAGCGGGGCCGAGCTGGAGCGATTGCAGCAGCAGCTTCCGGCTTGGACGGTGCAGCAGGGGCATCATTTACAGCGGGATTACCGCTTTCCCGACTTTGCCAGCGCCCTGGCCTTCGTCAACCAGATCGGCGCGATCGCCGAACAAGAAGGACACCACCCCGACATCGAGCTGGGGTGGGGACATGTCGGCGTACGGACGTTCACCCACAAGATAGATGGGCTGACGGAAAGCGATTTTATCTTGGCGGCCAAAATCGAGCAGGCCCACGCCGGGCTGGTGCGATAGAGGGGGCGCGCCGGGGGCCGCGCCGCCGGCAATCTTGGATTGCCCCGTTCGCGGGGCCACGACTCTTGCCCCGGGGGCAAAACCGTTGCGGGATGGCCGCAAGACCCCCTGCGCTCGCGACCCACAAAAGAACACGCCGCGATTCGCCCGAGCAGGAGAAGCGGCGCGTCTCCCAGCGACGCGTCAGCGGGACAACGCCCCGCGCCTAATAACAGCCGGGCCTGCGGCGTCCGCGGTGCAGCTGGACGCGTACGCAGGACGGCCCGCCGCGGGCAGGGCCGGGGCCCGCGCCTATCAATTGCGACTGCCAAGCTACGGCTGCCAAGCAACCCTGACATGGGGTACTGGCCATGGGGTCAAGTCCACAGCGGTTGTACGCGCGATAGCGCGAGCGTGGAGCAGCGCGCTTGTTGCTTAGATGGTGCCTCATTCAACCGAATCAGGAAATTACGTAACCGAAACCGGGATTGGCGCGTTAAACAGCCCATGCAGCCGCCGCGGCGTCACCAGGCGAGAACACTTCCCGGGAGGGACTGGCCCGTTTGGGTCGGGACCTTAGCCCTGGTTTTGGCGCTGGTTGCTGGTCTGCTATTGCCGCTCCCGGCGCAAGTAGGCCGGTCCCATCGCGTGCGCTCCTTGGCCTCGCCGCATCCTTTACTGCGGGCCTGGGGTGCAACGTTGCGGCCATTAGCCCCGATCCCAACCTTTGCTCCCCGCGCCCATTCCTGGGCGGGACAACACCGCGTGCGCATCCGCCCGCCTACCGCCTCCCACTCCGTCTAGCGCGGCGAATTCCTCGCCTAGCGCAACGCAACGATAGCGAACGTAGTTCAGCCGGTTCATGGACCGGGGTGTGAGGAGAACTGCATATGGCTAGCGGATGCCGCCGATGCCTGATCGGCGGAGCAGTAGCGGCGATGGTAGCCGTCCTGGGGGGAATGGCGCGCCCGGCGGCGACGCCGCCGACAGGCCGGCGGGGACTTACTTTGGCCGAGGCGGTGCGCCGGGCGCTGGCGTATTATCCCGGCGCCTTGGTGGCGGCGCGAAACGCGGCGGCGGCGCGGGCACAGGTGGGGGTTGCGCGGACCAGCTATCTGCCGGTGACCGGGATTACGGCGCAGTTCGACCGGGGCACCGACAACGCGGTGTTGGGGCCGACGTTTCCCAGCCCTCTGCCGGCAATCAGCGGTACGGTTCCGACGAAGGACTATTTTGGCGGCTCGGCTTGGACCAGCGCGGCGGGGGTGTATTTCAACTGGGAGCTTTTCGACTTTGGACGCCGCGCCGCCAACGTCAATTTCTACCGTGATCTTGCGGCGCAAGCGTCGCAACATGAGCAGTACGTGCGCCTGCAAGTGGCGGCGCACGCGGCGGACACGTTTTTGAACGTGCTGGCGGCGCAGGCGGAGCAGCAGGTGGCGCAAGCGGATGTCAGCCGCTGGCACACCGTGGACCAAATCGTGCGCGTGCTGGTGGCGCAGCAACTGCGGCCGGGGGCGGACGCTTCGCGCGCGGATGCGGAATTGGCCGGGGCGCGGATCCGCCTGGCCGGAACGGTGCAGGCAGCAGAGCGCGCCCAGGCGGCGCTGGCGGAGGCGGTAGGGAACGCTGGCGCCGCGCTGCCGGCTCTGGATGCGGGGCTGCTGGCGGCGGCGCCGAGCAGTGCGCCTCCGGCCGCGCCGGACGTGGCGCTGCATCCGCAAGCGCGGGCGCAGCAACAGGCGGTCGCCGCCAGCCGGCAGCAGGGCAAGGAACTCGCGGTGGCCGACCGGCCACGGTTCTACTTGCTGGGCGCGGCCTACGGGCGCGGCACCGGGGTGGTGGCGCCGGGGGATTTGGCCGCCGGCGCCACGGGACTGTCGCCTACCGGCGCGGGCAATTGGGCGGTGGGGGCGGGGTTGGATTTTTCCTTTACCCGCCTAGCGCAGGTGCGGCGGCAACGCGCGGTGCAGCGGCAGCAACTGGCGGCGGCGCAGGCGCAATACGCCCAGATCGTGCAACGGCTGGCCGCGGCGCGGCGGCAAGCGGCGGCGGATCTGGCCGCGGCCGAGCAGGTGAGCAAGGATTCGCCGATCGAATTGCAAGCGGCGCAAATGGGCGAGGCGCAGGCGCGGGCGCGATATCAAGCCGGCTTGTCCGCCATCGTGGACCTGGCGAACGCCGAACAACTGCTGGCGCGGGCGCAGAGCGATGACGCGCTGAGCCGGTTGCAGGTATGGCGGGGATGGCTGGAGATGGGCTTTGCGGCGGGCGATTTGCAGCCATTCCTGCGGGCGGCTGGGGGGTACTAAATGAGGCTGGTTACGTTGGCGCTGCGGCGCCCCTTCACCGTGTTGGTTTTGGTTATCCTGGCGGTCGGCGCGGCGGTCATGGCCGTCTCCCGCATGTCCATTGACGTCTTCCCGACGCTGGATATGCCGGTGCTGTATGTGGCGCAGCCCTACGGCGGAATGTCGCCGGCGGAGATGGAAGGCTACATCGTCAACTACTACGAGACCAACTTCCTTTACATCTCCGGCGTGGACCACATGGAGTCGCGTTCGATTCAGAACGTGGGCTTGATCCGGCTGACGTTCCACCCCGGCACCAACATGGACCAGGCGGTGGCGGAAACGGCGGCCTATGTGGCGCGCTCGCTGGCCTACATGCCGCAAGGCACGGTGCCGCCGTTCATCCTGCGCTTCGACGCCGGCAGCGTGCCGGTCGGCGACTTGGTGCTCTCTAGCCGCAGGGAAACGCAGGGCCAGCTGGACGACCTGGCGCAGATCCGCATCCGGCCGATGTTCGCGGGTTTAGCGGGGGTGTCGGCGCCGCCGCCGTTTGGCGGCAACCCGCGCAGCATTATCGTCAGCGTCAATCCCGACCGGCTGGCGGCGCAGGGGCTGGCGCTGGACGATGTGGTGCAGGCGCTCGCCAAGGGCAACGCGGTGCTGCCCAGCGGCAACGCGCGCATCGGCAACATGAACCGCATCGTGCGCATGAATACGGTGGTGCCGGCATATCAGGAACTGGCCGATCTGCCCCTGCGCAGCCGTTATGGGCCGATGATCCGGCTGGGGGATATCGCCAGCATCGCCGACGCGGCCGACGTGGTCAGCGGATACGCCGAGTTGAACGGGCGGCGGGTGGTGTACATCCCGGTGACCAAACATGCCGACGCCTCGACCCTGCGGGTGGTGAGCGAAGTGAAAGCGGCGCTGCCGGAAATGCGGCAGCAGTTGCCCCGGGACGTGGAGATTCACTTCGCCTTCGACCAATCGGTGTACGTCCGCAACGCGCTGGAGGTGCTGCTGACCGAGGGGCTGCTGGGAGCACTGCTGACGGGCCTGGTGGTATGGCTGTTCCTGCGCGACGGGCGCAGCGCGGGGATCGTGGTGGCGGTCATCCCGTTCGCGCTGCTGGCGGCGGTGGCGGGGCTGTGGGCGGCGGGCCAGAGCCTGAACATCATGACGCTGGGCGGGCTGGCGCTGGCGATCGGCATATTGGTGGATGAGGCCACGGTGGCGGTGGAAAATATCCACACCCATTTGGCGCGCGGGGCCAAGCCGGCGCGGGCAGCGCTGGAGGCGACGCGGGAAATCTTCCTGCCGCAGTTGTTGGCGATGCTGTGCGTGGCGGCGGTATTTTTGCCGGCCTTCTTCATGACCGGCATTAGCCGCTCCCTGTTCATCCCGCTGGCGATGGCGGTGGGATTGGCCATGGCGGCGTCGTTCATTCTGTCCAACACGCTGGTGCCGCTTTTGTCGGTGCTGCTGTTGCACCACCATCATGGGCGGGCGGTGGCGCCGGAGGGCATCGTGCCGGGCAAGCCACTGACGCCGCTGGAGCGGCTGCGCCAGGGGATCATTCGCTGGTCCACGCGGATGGCGCCGCGGGCCAAGTGGGCGATAGCGGCGTACCTAGTGGGATCGCTGGCGCTGATCGCGATCTTTGCCCGCGCCGACGGAACCGATCTGTTCCCGCAGGCCAACACCGGACAGTTCCAGCTGCGGCTGCGGGCGCCGACGGGCACGCGCCTAAAGTTGACGGAACAGGTCTATAACCAGGCGTTGGCGCTGGTGGAGCGAGAAGCGGGGCCGGGCAATGTGCAAACCAGCCTCGGCTTCGTGGGTACGCAGCCGCGGTCGTATCCCATCAACACCATTTATCTGTGGACCAGCGGGCCGCAGGAGGCGGTGATGCAGGTGGCGTTGCGGCGGGGGTCGGGGATCAAACTGCTTCCGTACGAAGACCGGCTGCGGCGCGCGTTTGCCCGGAAGATGCCGGAAGTGCGCATCTCCTTCGAAGCGGGCGACATCATCGGCCAAATCATGAACCTCGGGGCGCCGGCGCCGATCGCGGTGAACGTGGCCGGTTTCCACCTGCAACGCGACCAGGCCTACGCCCGCCAAGTGCGGGCGGCGATGGCGCGCATTCCGGCGCTGCGCGACGTGCAGTTTGAACAGCCGGGCGCTTACCCCGCGGTTTTGATCCAAGTGGACCGGCAGCGGGCGGCGGAACTGGGATTGTCGCTGGCGGCCATCGGGCGGTCGTTGACCGAGGCGACCGCATCCAGCCGCTTCGTGGCGCGGGATTTTTGGCAGAATCCGGCGACCGGCGTGACGTATCAGGTACAAGCGCTGACGCCGCCGGCGGACGTCAACAGCTTGGACGCGCTGCGGACCATGCCGCTGAAAGCGGCGCCCCCGCGGGCGATGGGGGCGGAGGGCAACGGCGCCACCCGGGCGGTGGAATTGGGGGATGTGGCGCGGCTGGATTTTGGCGCCGTGGAAGGCGAGTACGACCACTACAACATGCAGCGCGTGATCACCGTTACCGCCAACGTG
>JAKAUF010000070.1 GCA_021827785.1 Acidobacteriota bacterium
CATAGCCGCGGGTCCGACCACGCGCCGATCGTATTGAAACCCCACCGTTCCAGCCGCCCCAGCGTTCCCAAGTCCCAGCCCATTTCGCTGGGATATTCCCGCTTCACCGCCGCCAGGTAGGGCGACGGCCCGCCGCCCTTCATCCGGTCGCCGTAGTAGCTGATGTGATCCACCCCAATGGACAAGGTGCGCTGGCCTTGGGGGTTCACCAGCCACCAGATGCCATCGCGGTTTTCCGTGTGGAAAAAGCCCTCTTGCGCCCAGAGCCGCAATGGCAGAAGGCACGCCAGCGCCAAAATGCAAAGCCCGGCCCTCATGGCGCCCCGATTGTACCTCAGACTTGTTGGCTGCGGCTCGCGGGTGCGCCCGCCGGCCGTCCGCCCGGCGCGGGGGCCGATCGCGCCGCCCTCCGGCGGCGGAAACCGCCGGCCGGCCCCGCGCCTGCCGCCAGAGCTGGGGGCGCGCCTTTTGCTCGGGGAGCAAAGCAGGCGCGGAAAGGCCGCGAAATTCCCCCGCGCCGCAGGCGCGCCGGCAATCGCCGCGGCCCGCCCCCGGCAAATGTAGCGGCGCGGCCCCCAAAGCCGGGGTCCCAACGCGCAGCGGTGCGCGTTGGGGTGGGCCGCCGCGCTGGGGCCCGCGCCAAGCAATGACCTGGGGGCGCCGGCATCCTTCCGGCCCACTTGCCCCCGCCCCGGCGTGCCGCGCCTTAAGGCTCCGCATCGCCGTTGACCTTCCGCCGCGCTATACTCGCCCTCGATGCTCCGCCGTTGCTCCCTTCCCGCCGCGCTAGCCCTTTGCCTCCTGCTTGCCGGCTGCGCGCGCGCCCGCCCGGTGCCCCAGCTGCGCGTGCGCACCAGCGCCCGCCATTACATGGCCGGCCAGCAGTTTCTGATCGAAGTCACCAGCAGCGCCCCGCTGCCCGCCAGTGACAGCATCGTGGTGCGCCTCGTCCCGGCCCGCGGCAAGGCCCTCTGGCGCCAGCGTCTGCCGGTTTCCAAGGCCGGATTTTGGCGCCTCGACGGATTGCTGCCCAAGCCTGGCGCCTATCGCCTCACCGCGATCATTCCCGGCGCCGACACCGGCGCCGCCGCGCTCGATCTTCTCGCCGTCGCTCCCCCGCCGCCCTATTACGGCGGCGTCCTTTCCGTGGCTGCGTATGGCTTCCCGCGCGACCTGGCCGGGGCTCTCCGCAGGCATGGTTTCGCTCTGCGCAACGGCCTCGGCCCCGCCCACCCCCGCCTGATCGCCATCGCCGAGCCGAAATTGCCGGGCGACCGCATCACCGCCCGCTACCGCCGCATTTGGGCCGACGTCGCCCATGGCGCCAATCTCCTGCTGCTTAGCCCCCCGGCTCCGGACATGGCGCCCTATTGGCCCTTCCGGGTCCATCTGGTCAACTATTCGCCGGCCTGCGGCGCCGCCTTTCCTGGCGCGCTGCCGGAGCTGCGCGCCGGCCTGCCTCCCGCCGCATCCCAGGTGCTCCGCCCCGACTTTGCCTACGATTTGTCTCAGGAGCGGGACATCAACCTGCTGGCGCCGGATCTCAGCCTGTTGGTCCGCGCTCCGGGCGGCGCCGGATACGCGGGTTGCCACGCCTGGTTTCGCTTCCGCTTCGGTCGCGGGCTGGTCACGGTGTCTTCGGTGCCGGTCATCGCCCATGCCGCCGACGCCTACACCCAGCGCTATGTCATGAACTTGCTGAAATTGGCGGCGCTGAAGCCCCGCCGCGGCCGCCCCGCCTATGGCCTCGCCGCCGCCTTCCAGCGCCATCTAGCGGCCATCCATTAAGGTGAAATCGGCCGCGGCGGACCGGCTGGCGTGCACTCCGTTCGGCCTTGGGGCGGTCGCTTACCCCTGCCCGCGGCGCTAGCTGGCCGCTTCCTCGGCTCCTAGCTCGCCCCAGCCGCCGGCCATGTCGTCTGCCGCGGGATGATAGCCGTGCTCGCCGTGCAGAGCCAAATCCAGACCCTGCGCCTCGTGGTCGGGGCTGACGCGCAGTCCCAGCACATGGTCCACCGCCCACAGCAGCACGAATGTTCCGGCGCCGGACAAGCCCCAAGCCACGCCCACCGCCGCCAGTTGATGCCACACCTGCGTCCACCGGCCATCCACGGCTCCGACCGCGTGTCCAGCGCCGAAGATCGGGTTCACCGCCGCGGTGGCGAAGACGCCGGTCAAGATCGCTCCCAGCGTTCCGCCCGCGCCGTGCACGCCAAAGGCGTCCAGCGCGTCGTCATAGCCGAAGTAGTGCTTCACCCCGGTGACCATGCAATAGCAGACCAGCCCCGCGGCCGCGCCGATCACCAGCGCCGCCATCGGGGTCACGAAGCCGCAGGCCGGCGTGATCGCCACCAGCCCCGCCACCGCCCCGCTGATTGCTCCCAGCGCCGTCGGCCGGCCGGTGCGCGCCGATTCAATGGCGCTCCAGCTCAGCACCCCAGCCGCTGCCCCAAGCTGGGTGCTCAGGAACGCAGTCGAAGCCAGCGCGCCCGAGGTCAGCGCGCTGCCCGCGTTGAAGCCGAACCATCCCACCCACAGCAGGCAGGCTCCGGTCACCGATAGCACCAAATTGTGCGGCGCCATCTTGTCCTCGCCATATCCCAGCCGCCGCCCCAAATACAGCGCGCACACCAGCGCGGAAACGCCGCTGGTGACGTGCACCACCGTCCCGCCGGCGAAGTCCAGCACCGGAATCCGGCCGGAGACGGCATTGAACAGCCCCCCCTGGCCCCACACCATGTGCGCCATCGGCGCGTACACCGCCAATGACCACACGCCCAAAAACACCATCATCGAGCTGAACTTCATCCGTTCGGCGAAGGCGCCGGTGATCAGGGCCGGCGTGATGATGGCGAACATCAGCTGGAACAGCGCGTAGGTGGTCTGCGGGATGGCCGGCGCGTAGGCCGGGTTCGGCGCCGCGCCGACTCCGTGCAGACCCCAAAACCGCAGTCCCCCCAAGAACCACCCACCGTGCGCGAAGCACAGGCTGTAGCCCACCACCGCCCACAGCACGCTGACCAGCGCCATCAGACTGAAGCTCTGCATTAGCACGGACAACACGTTCTTGCGCCGCACCAAGCCGCCGTAGAACAGCGCCAGCCCCGGCCCGGTCATCAGCAGCACCAGCGCCGTGCAGGTCAGCAGCCACGCGTTGTCCGCCCCGGAAATCGCCGCCGCCGGCGCGGCCCCGGCCAACAGATCCACACTCATGCCGCTCACTATCGCCCGCCGCCCGCCGCCAAGGCCAATGGGAAGTTTTTATGCCCCCAATAACCCCCGGCATGGCCCCATTTGGCGATGCCCGAGGTGAGTCGCTAAGCCGCGAATGAACAATGGATTGAAGAAGATTAGCGGGTGCGCAAGCCAGGGTTCCGGCGACCGCCCTGGCGTGACCAAAGACACTCTATCGGCTCCCCACCGCTGCTCGCAGCGGCCCGCCGGGCCTCGCTCACGCTGGAAAGTCCTTCAGCGCCCCGCGTCCAGCCACGGCCGGGCCGGGCGCGCGGGGCCCCCGGGCCTATCCCCAGCGTACGAGCGGGCCTTCGCGCCGTGCAAATCAATGCAGGTTGTCCCCCCTCCGGCACTGGGCCTCGCCTATCTTCGGTGCCCCATCGCGGCGGTTTTCGTCCGCCGCCACCTTTGCCCGGGGAGCTGAGCCTCCGCCGCCCAGCGGAGCGACGCCCAGATGCAGCACGAACATGAGCCGGAGCCGCGCCGGTTTGGGCCGCCGTAACGTACGCGGCAGCCTCCGACGGCGCCCTGGCGCACGGCGCCGCCGGTTGCCTGCCCGAGCGGTTACCGTAGCGGTTACCGTAAAGGTAGATGGGTTCCGCGCTTCACGTCGCCGCCGATGCGGCCGCCGCGCACGCCGCCGCCGCATTGCTGGGCGGCGCGGCGTTCTCCCCCGCCGACATTCCGCCCGGCGAAACGCCAATGCAAGCCTGGGCCCGCTGCCTGCGTCAGCAAGCCCCCGCCGCGGTCGTCGTCCACGATCCCGGCCCGCTGCCTCCCGATGCCCTTTGGCAGTTGCGCGAGCGCGAGATTCCCTACGCCCTCGCCCTCACCGATTTCCTGCAAATCTGTCCCATCCGCCGGTTATGGCGCCGCCGCGGCGAAATCTGTTCCGGCCCCAGCCGCAATGGACTGAAATGCGCCCTGTGCGCCGCACCCGGCAAGCTGGATTGGCCGCTCGTGCTGCCCCAATTCCGCCAACGCCCCGCCCAGTGGCAGGCTGCCATGGCCGGCGCCGAGGTTCTGCTGGCGCCCACCCGTTTTCTCCGCGACGCCTGGCTAGACCACGGCGCTCCCGCCGACCGGCTGATCGTCCTGCCCCCGCTCGGCTCGACCTATCTTCCCCCACCCCCGCCCAATCCGCCGCTGCGGGCGCCGCGTTCCATCCTTTATGCCGGCGGTTGGGATGAAGCCAATGGCGTCGGGCTCTTGGCCGAGGCCGTGCGCCAGCTCGAGTCCCCGGTCCGCGTTCTCGCCACCGGTGCGCTGAACGCCGCCGCCCAGGACCGCCTCCGCGCCGCGTTCCCGCCGCCGCACCAAGTGGAGTTTCCCGGAGCCCTGGACCGGGATGCCCTTCATCTGCGCCTCCGCGCCGCCGCCGCGGCCGTTTTACCCTCCCGCTGGCAGGAGGCTTATGGCCCTTTGCTCGATGCCGCGCAATGGTCGGGCGCCGTCCCCGTGGCGACCGCGATCGGCGCGATGCCGGAGCGGCTGATCCACGGCCTTAACGGATTGCTCGCCGACCCCGAGGATCCGCTCTCGCTGGCGGAGGCGCTGGAATCGGCCTTCGCTTCCTCCTGGGATGCCGTCGCGGCTTGCCGCCATCGGGAAGCCGAAGCCGCCGCCACGCTCGCCGCTTGGCGTGCCCTTGCCGCCGCTCTGCCGGCCCGAGAACCCACCCTAGCCCTGCGCCTGGGCTATGCGCCGCTGCTCGCCGCCGCCCAGCAAGCCTTCGGCCTGGATCCTGCGCAAGCGGAGCAGAATCTACGCACGGCCTTCGAGATGCCGGAGATGGACAGCATCGAACCCGCCGAGCAGGCATTTCTTCAGGCGGTTCCCTTGCTGGGCCGCGTTCGCCGCGTTCACCTCAACCACGCCCTCGCGTGTTTGCATCAGGGCGGCTTGCGCCGCGTCTTGGTCCTCTCGGCCGGTCTGGGCGACGCCGCCGCCTGGTTCGAGGAATGGGGTTTGGTTGCGCGCGCTGTGCCCGGCGATGGCATGGGCGGCGAACCGCCGTCGGCGCCGCTGGCTCGTCTAGGCGCTCATCTCTGCCTCAGCTCGCCCGAGCCGGATTTCGCTCCGCAGGCCCTCTTCTTGGAAGCGCAGGCCGATGTCGCCGCCCTTCGCCGGCGATTTCCCACGGCGTCGGCCGTCCTGACCGACACCCCCGCCGGCCTGGAGATTAGCGAATAAATCCGGCCCGGCCAGGCCGGCGACTTTGGGACCGCGCATCGCGGCGACGCTCCCGGCCTGGTGGCTCCCGCCACGCGGGTCCTTCCAGGCCAACCCTACGCCGGGTTTTCCGCCGGGGCGCTGATGCCGGCCCATTTTTCCAGCAGGGTCAGCGTCGCGGCATAATCCGCGTGGCTCAGATCCTCATCCGCAGCCACCGCATATACCTCTTCCACGGTTTCCAGCGCCGGCAACTTCACGCGCAGTTCGCGCGCATAGTCCAGCATCAGGCGGATGTCCTTCAGCATCAGATGCAGGGGAAAATTCGGGCTGAAGTCCCGCCGCTCCAAGAACGGCCCCTTGTACTCGCTCACTCCGGAGCGCAGCATGGTGGCGCCGATAATGTCCAGCATTTGCCGCAGGCTGACGCCCGCCTTTTGCGCCAGAACCAGGCCTTCCGCCAGCCCTTCGAAAATCAGCGCAATGTTCAGGTTCATCGCCAGCTTGGCGGACAGCCCCATACCGATGCCGCCGACGTGGAACACCCGCTGGCCCATCACCTGAAACAGCGGCTCCAGTTTCTCCACGGCCTCGCCTTCACCGCCCACGATGAACACCAGCTTGCCCTCTTCCGCCCCCCGTTTGGAGCCGGTCACTGGGCAATCCACCCAGTCCCCGCCGCGCTCGCGAATGCGCTTGGCTAGCGCGCGGCTGGCGGTGGGTGAGATCGTGCTCGAATCCGCCACCAGCAGTCCCGGCCGCGCCACCCCTAAAATGCCGTCCTCGGCCAGCACCACCCGTTCCACCGCTTCGGTGTCGCTGACGCAGATCCAAACGATCTGGCTGTCGGCGGCCGCTTCCGCCGGCGAGACCGCCACGCGTCCGCCAACCGCGTCCTGAATCCGCTGCGCCTTTTCGGCGCTGCGGTTCCAAATCGTGACCTCATGGCCGGCCTTGATCAGATTGCTGGCCATGGGACCACCCATGATCCCAGTTCCCAAGAATGCAACTTTCATGAGTTCGCCGCGCCAAACGCCGCCCTTCTAAGCTACCATTCCAGGCCGGCAACGGCAGCAAAATTACACACTTGCGGGCTCCGCGGACGTAGCGCCGCCACGCGCGTGCACCAGCTCCGCGGCGCAGCGTTCCCGATTCGGATGGTTCGGCGGCGAGCGGCGGAATTCGGCCCCGGTTTCTCCCGGCGTTCGTCTCAGCGCCGCCCGCTCTGGTCCTGATCCGGCCGCCCCGGCGGCGTTGCCGGCCGCAGCAGCCACGGCGCATACGTGACGTCGCTGCCGCTCGCGGTGGAGCAGCCACTCGCTCCGGG
This sequence comes from Acidobacteriota bacterium, assembly GCA_021827785.1. Lineage (GTDB taxonomy): Bacteria > Acidobacteriota > Terriglobia > Terriglobales > SCQP01 > JAKAUF01. Next base: position 6,734 of record JAKAUF010000070.1, read on the forward strand.
ACCGGCCGGGCAGCCCCAGTAATTCTGCGCAGCCGCGATGGCGCCGGCGCACATCGTGGCGCCGTCGAGCGCGCAGACGTCGGCCACGCCGGTCTGGCCTCCGAGCAGGTTATTCAGGTGGACGCCGACCAACGCCGGCGTGTTCACCGCCACGTCCACCGCTTCATCCCGGATGGTGTTGCGGGCAATCACCGTCCCCATCACCGGGGATCCGCCCCCGCCGCTATTGATGTTGATGCCTACCGGACCCGGCGTGGCCGTGTCTGCCTGGTCGGCCAGATTGCCGGCGATGTAGTTGCCAATAATTTGGTTGCCACTCATGTCATCGGCGGGAAGTCCAAAGGCCGGCCCCACGTGCGTGTGCAGGGCCACGCCGCCGAGGCCATTGTGAATTAAGCGATTGTCCACGACCACGTTGCCGCTCACCTTGCCCGGGCCGGCGCCATCGGAAAATAGGCCCACGCCGGAGCCGCCTACCTGGACGCCGTTGTTTTGCGAAAGGTTCCCGATCACCGTGTTGCCGTCCACGCCAAAATGGGGGCCGAACGGGGGCGCGGTTTTGCCGCTGGGCGGATGGGACGCCAGGACGATCCCGCACTCTAGCGGATTGTCCATGACCACGTTGTTGGCCAGGAGATTGGCACGGCTTTCACCGGTTTCGTCGCTGACCAAAATGCCGTCGGCATTTCCGGTAATGAGGTTGCCGCTGACGATCGCGCCCACCGCTCCCACGAGATGAACGGCGCCGCCACAGTCCCCGGTTTCATCCGTTTCGTAGATGCCGCTGCCCGGTTGCCCGGGGCAGCCGGTGTGGGCGCCGGGCGTAAATACCGCGCCGGGCACCGAGTCGTTGCCGAGGATGCGATTGTCGCGGACGATCACATCCGCCGCGCTGACCACCAGCACGCCCTCGTAGAGCGCGTGTTCGATGGTAAACCCGGAAATCGTCACCCCCGCCAGTCCCGGGTGGTCGTAGCCATCCACGAAAACGCCATGCCCCAAGCCCGACGCGTCAATGGTGGTCCTTGCTTGCCCGGAACCGATCAGCGCCAGCGGCACGCCGATCGTGACCGCTTCCCGGTACACGCCCGGCGCCACGTAAATCACGTCACCCGCCTTGGCAAGCGCCACCGCGCCCTGGATGGTCGCCGAGCAGCCGTTCGTGCCGCTGGGGTTGACGCACAAGTTCGCCGCCACGGCCCGTGGCGTAGCCATCACCGCCGTCAATACCAATGCCGCCAGAACCCACCCCAATCGCATCCGCATGGAATCCTCCGCCCGTCTGAGTACACGGAGGAAGGAATGTAGCGGCCCGGCTTGCCCGCCGCCATACCCTATTTGTGGGGAATTGCGGCGGTAGACGCCGGCCCCAGCGCCGCCGACCGCGCGGCGCCGCCCGGGGGGCGCGCCAGTCGAGGTGCAAACGGGGATTTTGGGGGGCGGCGGGCGGAGACCTTTTTCGTCACGGCGATTGCCGGGCGCGACGGCGCGGCCAAGCGCGGGCGCATGCGTTGCGCGCACACTGGCAGGGACTCAATGGGTGGGTCTAGCTGGCGCGGGACATGGCGCCGTCCAGGATTTGGTGGTATTCCGCGGTCTTTTCGCTCACTGCCGCTTCCAGCCGCCGGCAGCGTTCCCGCAGCGCCTCATTTTCATCCGCCAAGTTCACCGCCGCCAGCACCGCCACCCGCAGCGAATCAATCACCCGTGTCTGCCGTGCGATCTGCCGCATCACCGCGTCCACGCGCTCCGCCAGCCGCTGGGTTTGCGCTTCGCCGCCGGCGCCGGTCAGATGATAGGTCTGATCGTAAATCTCCACCTGCACAGTCATCGGACCTCCTTCCTGCACTCCCCTGGCATCCTGGTCACGCCCCCCAGGACCAGGCGCGCGGCGCCGTAACGGAGCTATTCCGCCGGCAGCGCCTCGATCTGCTGAATCAATTTCTCCACCCGCCGCCGCACCTCTTCCCGCTCCTTGCGCAACCCCACCAATTCTTTCTCCAGCACGGCATAGTCGCGCTTCAGTTCGCCGTATTTGGCCTGCGCCTGCTCGGCCTTCGCCTCGGCTTCCTGGCGGGCGGACTGGGCCTGGCGGAGCGCGGCGGTAATGCCGTGGATTTTTTCCTCCAGGCGGAAAAAGTCGGCGAGGCCATCGGCCACGAGGGTGGGTTGGGGAGTGGATTGCGGTTCAGCGGGCATAAGTCTGACGGGCACGGCAAATTTCGATTTTTAGTTTGCTCCCGTCGCGATGCCCGTGGCCAGCAAAAACTTACCTTAGAACGGCATCCCGCCCGCCGCCGTGGGCGTCCGGCACGGGGCGTCCCGACGCTGCGGTCACGTCGCCGCGCCACCGGGCCGGCGCGCCAGTTGCTAGCCGCGAACGGCGCCGGGCAATGCGGAGTGGCGCGGCGGCGCCGCCGCGCCGGCGACGCGCCAGCGCCCGCGCCCGCCCGCCAACAGCATGACCACCGGCCTCCGACGGCCGGAGACGGCCGCGCTGTCCAGGTCATAAAACCGCAGCGGCCGCTCCGCCGCGCGCTGGATGCCGATCCGGCGGGTCACGGCGATCCGCCGCGGCGCCGGCCCGGCGGCAAGCCACAGGCCGCCCGGCGTGGTTAGGTCCGCACCATCCCAATCCCGTCCAATCGCCAGCGCGCGGCAGAGGCGGCCCGGTCCGGAGAGCAGCCGCCGCTCATCACGGGCCGGCGCCCGCGCTTGCAGCCAGCGCAACACCGGCGGCGCCGGGGGCCACGGCTCCAGCCCGCGGATGAGCACGCCTCCGGCTTGGCCCGCCGGTTGCGTGCTGACGTTGAGGCATTGGTGCAGCCCATAGCTGGTGTAGACGTAGGCATGCCCTGGCGGCCCGAACAGCGCGGCGTTGCGCCGCGTCTTGCCGCGAAAGGCGTGCGCCGCCGGGTCGTCTTTTCCTAGGTAGGCCTCGACCTCGACGATCCGCGCCACAATCCGCCGGCCGGCGGTCTGGCGCACCACGAGCTGCCCGAGCAAATCCGGCGCCACCCGCTCCGTCGCGCGGCGGAAAAACGCCTGGCCGAGGGGACGGGACGGTCCAATGCGGGGAGCACTCACAACGCCAAACCGCGCAAATACTCCCGGAACTCGCTGCCCAGGTCCTCCCGCTTCAGCGCCAGCTCCACGGTGGCCTGCAAGAAGCCGAGTTTGTCCCCGGTATCATGCCGTCGCCCCTGGAAGCGCAGCGCGTAGAGGGGCTCCTGCGCCGCGAGAGCCCGCAGCGCGTCGGTCAGTTGAATCTCCCCGCCCCGGCCGCGCGGCGTTTGCTCCAGCAGACGGAAAATCGCCGGCGTCAGCAAATACCGCCCCACCACCGCCAAATCGGATGGCGCCTCGGCCGCCGGCGGCTTCTCGACCAAATTCCCGACCCGGCAGACGCGCCCTCCCCAGCGGCCGTCCACCTCGCCCACCGGCTGCACCACGCCATAGCTGGAGATCGCCGCCCGCGGCACCTGCTGCACCGCGATCACCGAGGCGCCGGTTTGCTCATAGATCGCCAGCATCTGGCGCAGTGCCGGTTCCTCGGCGTCAATCACGTCGTCGGCCAAAAGCACCGCGAACGGCTCGTTGCCGACCAAATCCTTGGCCATTAGCACCGCATGGCCCAGGCCCAGCGCCTCCTTTTGCCGGATGTAGGAGACATGGATCATGTCGGAGATTTCCCGCACCACCGCCAGCAAATCGGTTTTGCCTTTTTGCTCCAGAATCGTTTCCAGCTCGAAGCTGACGTCGAAATGATCCTCGATCGAATTTTTCCCCCGGCCGGTGACGATGATGATGTTGTCCATCCCCGACGCCAGCGCTTCCTCGACGCCGTACTGAATGATCGGTTTGTCCACCAGCGCCAGCATTTCCTTGGGCTGCGCCTTGGTCGCGGGTAAAAACCGCGTGCCGAGGCCGGCGGCGGGAAATACGGCTTTGCGAATGGCGGGGAAGTTCGTGCCCATGATCCTGAGGATACAGGTCCGCCGCGGTATTCGGCGAGAGCCGTCTTGCCCATCAAAGCGGGATGCCCCGCGGCGGGCGGGGCGGGGGCCGCGCCTATCGGTATGCCCGGCGCGGGCCTAGCGCGGCGCCCAATAGGCGGCGCGGCGCCCGGGCAATGGGACGCAGCCGGAAGCGGCGGATGGGCCGGCGCGCCTACCAGCGGATGCCGAGGGTCACGGGCAGCAGCGTCGTCGCCGTGGGATGGGTGTTGGCCCAACGGTAATCCAGCTCCAAAAATACCCGCGCGCCGCGGCCACGCGGCAATCGCGCGGTAATGCCGATCCCGCCATTGGCGCCAAAGGCATTCTCCGAGACCGACCCTAAAACGACGTTCACCGGGACGATCGCCGGGCCGAAATATCCCCACCAAGGATCGAAGATGATGGTGCCGGCAAAGGTGGGTTGCAGAAACTGCACCGTCCGCCGGTAATATCCCACGCCGGCTCGCAGGTAGCCGCCCAACCGTCCACGGGCGAAGTTCCATACCGCCTCCGGGCTGAGCGACCACACGTCCGCCGCCCCCGCCGGCACGTGCAAACGGCGCAGCGCCGCAGCGGTCACGCCCAGGCTGTCGTAAGCAAACTCGCCTTCCAGGGTAAAGCTGCGCGTCAACCGGCGTCCGAACGCCCCGTTCAGTTCCCAGCCCGTGGCCAGGTGTTTGCCGACTCCGCCCACGACCGGGGCGACGCCAAAACTCACCTCGCCCGTCCAGCGCGGGCGAAACGCCTGGCTCCAGCCGGGCAGCGCCGCCGCCGCCAATAGCGCTACCAGCAAACAACCGCGCAGGCACGAGCCTCTGGCCATCCACGCCTCCCGCTGGGGTTGGAAGCAGCAAACCGAGCTGGCGGCAAGGGCATTGGCCGCCGGCGGCAGCCCGCGAGTTCGGCGCGAAAGCGAAGTGATGCCAACCCCGTGCAAGAGCCCGGAGCGCGGCGCCTGCGGAGCGAAGGCTATGGAGTGCCGGAAGGCCGCCCCCGCCCACTCCGCTCCGCCCCGCCTATAATTTGGGCGGAGGTACAGTGATGCCCTCGGCACCGGTTCGCCGCTTGACCGAAATGGCCAAAGCGGCCGGTTGAGCGAGCAAGCTGAGTCCAACGGTGTTGGACCAGGCGCTGCGCGGCCTTGTCCGTTCGGCGGATCCCAATTTGCTAGTCGGCTTTGAAAACGCCGACGACGCGGCGGTGTATCAACTGACGCCGGAATTGGCCCTGGTGCAAACGGCGGACTTTTTTACCCCCATCGTGGACGATCCATTTGCCTTCGGCCAGATCGCCGCGGCCAACGCCCTCAGCGATATCTACGCCATGGGCGGGCGTCCCATCACCGCCCTCAGCCTGGTCGGGTTTCCCGCCGATGCTCCGCCCGAGTTGCTGGCGGCGATTTTGGCCGGGGGCCAAAACAAATTGGATGAAGCGGGCTGCGCCTTGGCCGGCGGGCACAGCGTCCGCGATCCGGAGTTGAAGTTCGGTTTCGCCGTCACCGGGCTGATTCATCCGCAACGGATCTGGCGCAACGGCGGCGCGCTTCCCGGCGATGTGCTGGTTTTGACCAAAGCCCTGGGCACCGGGGTCATCGGCACCGCCGTGAAGCAGCAAAAGGCCCTGCCGGAGCATGCACGCGCCGCCGCCGAGTCCATGCTCCAACTGAACCGCGCCGCCGCCGAGGCCCTCGGTTCATTGCATCCCCACGCGGTGACGGACGTCACCGGGTTTGGCCTGCTCGGCCACGCCTTGGAACTGGCCCGCGCCAGCCAGTGCGCCGCCGGTCAGCCGTTGCAGATCCATCTTTCCGCCGCGGCGCTGCCGCTGCTGCCCGGCGCCGCGGACTACGCCGGCAATTTCCAGCCGCGCGGCTTGCAGGACAACCGCGCCTTCGCCGCCCCGTCCGTGGCGTTCGCTGCCGAAGTGACCGAGGCCCGCCGCACGCTGATGTTCGATCCGCAGACCTCCGGCGGCTTGCTCGCCGCCCTGCCCCCGGCGGAGAGTCCGGTCCTGGTGGCGCAACTGCGCTCCGCCGGGTTTCCCGCCGCGCAAATCGGCGAGGTTGCGTCCGCCCCCGCCGATTCTCCCATTTGCATCCGCGTCACGGCCTGAGCTAATCACTGGAGCGGGCCCCAGCCCCGCCATAGGCGGGGCGTCCCGCTTACGCGCCAGCGCGGCTGGCCGCCGGGGCGGCCCTGCTTTGATTGCGCCGGCGGCGGCTCGAAGCCGGACCGATCGGCTACACTGCCCAGGTGTCCCCGCTGATTGAGATCGCCGCCCCGTCGCCCTCTCCCGCCTTGGCGGAGGCGCTGCGCCAAGCCGCCACGGCCGGCCTCAATGTCCGGTTGGCCCCAGGCGCCGATGCGCCGCTCTCCAGCCCGGTGCGTGCCGACTATGAGCGCGTACTGCGGGAGCGCCGCGCGGCTCGGGGTTGGGACGCCGCGGAAATCCACCTGCGGGCGGCCGATCCGGTTTGGCATGCGGTCGTCCGCCTATTGCGCGCGCCGGTCTCCGGCGCCGCCGCCGGTCATCCCGCCGCGCTGCTGCTCATCGCTCCGCAACCCGCCGCCGAGGCGGCCGCCGGCCTGCTGGAACCCGCCGCCGGCATGTCCCTCTCGCCGCTGCGGCTGGCGTTTTCCGCTGACGGCGCGCCCGCCTTCGCCCTCCTGGCCGCCGCCCCGGATGCGGCCGGCGCCGCCGCGGCCGCCCTGACCTCCGCGCGGCACGCCATCGGGCGGGCTCTCGACCTCCGCCTCACCCCAGTCGTGGTGCACTTCTCGCATTCCGCCGACGCCCGCGCCGCCGCCGTCGAAGACACGCTGCGTGCTCACGGCGATGTGCAGGCCGTCGAGCTCTATAGCCCGTTCTTCTACGATCACGGCGTCCTGCAAGCCCCGCGGGTTTTGGCCGCTGTCCGAGAAAAAGTTCCTGCGCCGCTGATCTGGGCGCCGCAGCTCGGCGCGGCGCTTGCCGCCGCCTTGGCCGCCGCTCCGCCCAGCGGTACGGTGCTCACCGCCACTTGGCTGGCCGGCGCCGAACGGACTATCGCCTGGGCCGAGCCGACGGCCTCGGCGGAAGCGCTCGGGGCCACCCTGCGCCTTCTCGCCCGCGCCGCAGCGCCGGCGGATGGCTGATGCGCCGGTTGTGAGCGCCGCGCCGGCCGCGCCGAGCGCGGCCGCACGCAAGCCGGAGGCATACCCCACGTGCGGCCCCTCGTGGGGTAGGGCTCCCGCCCTGCGGAGCGTCGCCCTCCGGGCGGCGGAAACCGGCGGCCGGTCCCGCGGCTGCGCCCTTCTGGGAGCGCCGGCATCCTGCCGGCGTGCCCGCCCCTCGCCCTGGACCCGGCCGCGCCGAGCGCGAGAAATCAGCGCGAGGAAGAGTCTCTCATTCCTAGAGACTTTTCATCTCTATCTTGTCGCTAAATCATTTGTTTTCTGTGCTAAAAGTACTATTTCTTACAACAAATCGCGAGAGACACGAAGATGGCGCAAGGCGCTGTAATTGTGGGGCCGAGCCGCCACCCGCGCGGCCAGGGGAGACGCCGACCGCGCGGCGTCGGTGGCGGCGCGTCAATGGCAGCACCGCCAGTGGTCCCCTAATATTGCTGCGTCAGCGTGCCTTGCCAGTACCCGGTGGTGTCGCCTTCGCCGACCAAGGCCCGGCCCGATTGCGTGCCGGTGGTCGAGTTCGTCGCCGTGGCGATCCAAAAATCGAGGGTCGTGCTGAACGTCAGCGTGTCCCCCGTCGGACAGCCGCTCGCGCTGGTCGGCACGGTGCTGCCGGAGCAGACATAGAGCGTGCCCACGGCTTCGCCGCTGCTGCCGACGGTGTAGCTGCCCGTGAGGTAGAGGTTGTTGGTCACCGCCCCGCCGATCATGGAATCCACCTGCCCGGCGAAATCGCCGCCCAGCGCGGTCAGTTCGCCTTGCACGATCGCGGTCGTGGTTCCGTCGGCGCTGCCGTTCAGTTGCAGCGTGTACTCGCCCAGCAGCGCGTTGGTGGCGAAGGGCCCGTTCTGCTGCTGCGCGAGCGTGCCTTGCGCATCGCCGTTGGCGTCCATCTCCAGCAGATAGCCTCCGGT
>JAKAUF010000066.1 GCA_021827785.1 Acidobacteriota bacterium
ATGACCGGATATTTCTTGGCGGGGTCGAAATGCGGCGGGGTCTGCATCCAAGCCCACAGCTTGGTGTGGCCGTCGGCGGCGAGGATCTGGAAATACTTCCGCGGCTGCAATTGGTAGGCGGCGAGATTGACGGCGGGGCGCAGGATATGGCGCTCGGCGGTTTCGGTCGCTCGCAATACCAGCTCGGGCGGCGTGGTGGCGGTGGAATAGGCCGCGAGGAAGTGGCGGGCGTTGGGCGCCAGCGAAATGCGATAGTCGCCGGCGCGGTGGGTCAAACGCTGCGGCGCGCCGCCTTGGACCGAGACGCGATAGAGATCGGTGTCGTAGGGCTCAACCAGGCCGGGCGCAGTTCCCGCGCCGAGAACGCCGGCGGTGAAATAGACCCAACCGTGGGCTTCATCCACGCCGAGAAATTCGCCGACGTTCCAGGCGCCGCGCGTGAGCTTGCGGATGAGGCGGCCGTCGCGGTTGTAGAGATACAGGTGATGCCAGCCGTCCTGGGCGGAGCCGAAAATGAACCAGGGCTTGGTCTTAAAGAAGTAATGGTCGAAGGTGGGGTTGATCCAATATTGATTGCGGATGGTCAGCACCAGGCGCTTGCGGCCGGTGCGGGGATTGGCGAACCACAGGCGCTCGCGGGTTTGGGCGCGATTCAAGCTGATGGCCCAAACGCGATGCCCGCCGGGCAGCCAGCCGATACGCGGCAGATAATCGTCCGGCATGCCGGCGACATGAATCCAGGTGACCTGGCGGCTGGCCGGCCAATAGACGCCGAGATGCAGGATGGGATTGGGATCGCCGGCGTTGGGAAAGTGCTGCCATGCGACGGTGGGAAAGTGCGGCAGGAAGTTGGGCAGCGGGTAGGTGTGGACCGGGTTCTCATCGAACTGCATGAACGCAATGGCGTCGCTGTTCGGGGACCAGGCGTAGCCGTGCCGCAGGTTTAGCTCCTCCGGATAGAGCCAATCCATACCGCCGTTGAGGATGTTCTTGCGCCGCGGCAGGATGGGCAGGCCGGGCTGCGGATGGGCGGGATGGACGCGCAGGACTTGCAAGTCGCCGCGGTCCACGTAGCTCAGCCACTGCTCATTGGGCGACAGAGCGGGCTGGGTCTTGGCGCCGGGAGAACTGGTGAGGCGGCGGCTGGCGCGGGTGGCGGGGTTGTAGCGGTAGACCTGGTTTTGGCTGATGTAGAGCAGGTAATCGCTTTTCGGCGACCACGAATAGCTGGCGAAGCCGTAGCGGGAAACACGCTCGCGTTTGAGCGGGTTTTTGATGGCGCTGAGCGGTTCGGCCGCGCCGGCCAGCGTACGGCCGGGAATGAGCAGGGACTTTTGGCCGGTGGCGACGTTGACCACATACAGGTTGGCCAGCTTGTGGCCAGGGGAGCGCAGCAGATAGGAGAGCCGGCGGCCGCTGGGGCTCCATTCAATGCTTTTGGGCGCGTAGCCGGTTAGGCCCGGCTTGGCGTAGATCTTGCGCACGGTGAGCGAGGCTTGCGCGGCGGCGGGCACGGCGAGGGCGGCGGGCAGAGCCAACGCGGCGGCAAGGCCCAGGGCGATGTGAAGAGCGATTCGGCGAGACATCAGCAACGGCCTCCGGGGAACCTGCTAGCGTACTACGGCCGCCACCCATGAGGACCGATGGCCGTGGGCGGCCCCGGCGGTGGCTGCCCCGGCAAGGGCAACGCGGCGCGAGGCGCGCGAGTCCATGCGGAAGATGGCGGCCCTACCCAGCCCGACCAGCGCCGTGGATGAGCCGCTGGTGGCGAGCACGCGCACCGCCATCGCGGCGCTGCGCGGGGAAACCGGCGATCTGGCCCGCGTGACGCGGCGGCTGGCCAAGCTGCTGACCGTGACTTCGGTGGCCAGCGCGCTGATCGGCGGCTCGGAGGCGGCGATCGAGCATTATCGCGGCAGCTTCAACCAATGGTCCATGTGGACGCCGATCGCGTGCAGCGCGGCGTTGATGGCCGCCAGCACCGCCGCGCTCACCAGCCGGGCGGCGTTTCGCCGCTGGATGCCCCTGGCCAGTTGGCTCATGATCGGCGATGGGCTGGCGGGGCTTTTCTACCATGCCCGCGGCATCCACCGGCGGCCGGGAGGATTCCACGAGCCGATCTTCAATTTGGCGGCGGGAGCGCCGATCTTCGCGCCGCTGATTTTGTCCGGCGCCGGCGCGGTGGGCCTGCTGGCCCTGCTGCTGGACCGCAGCGCCGAGCAGGCGGAGCGACGCGGTGAAGAAGGGCGGCCGCCTGGAGAGCGGGGAGGGCGGCGATGAGCGGCCCATCCTGCGTGGCAGCACGGCCATGAAGGCGCCGCCGTCGCACCGGCAGGAGCTGGCGCTGCCGCGCGGCCGGGGCGCACGCCGCATCGCAAGCCAGTACGTCAACACCGGCTACTATCCCGGCTATGACGTGCTGGACCAGCAGGCGCATTGGGATCAGCCGACATGGGAGGCGATTCGCCGGCGGATGGAGGAGGTCCCGCCGCTGCGCTTTTTTACCCGCCATGAGGCGGAGATCTACCACCGGCTTTGCGACCTGATCGTGGGCCAGGATGCGGAGCGCGATCCCTGGACCGTGCCCATCGTCCACTTTTTGGACGCCAAGCTGCACCACAACCAGACCGACGGCTATCGCTTCGCCGGCATGCCGCCGATGCGGGAGGCGTTCCGCCAGGGCGCGGCGGCGGTGGATGACAGCGCGCGGCGGCTGTTTGGCCGCGCGTTCAACGCCCTGGACCGCGAGCAGCAGCGGGAGATCGTGCGCCGGCTGGCGGCGCACGAAATGCCGGGACGAAGGTGGCGGCGGCTGAACCCCAAGCATTTTTGGCATCATTTGGCGACCGCCACGGTGGCCATCAGATCG
>JAKAUF010000217.1 GCA_021827785.1 Acidobacteriota bacterium
CCGTCGGCGGCGGTGATTTGCGCGCCCATTTGGCTCAAAGGCTCCAGGATGCGGCGCATGGGGCGGCGGCGCAGGGAGGCGTCGCCGCTGATGCGGCTGGCGAACGGCTGCGCGGCCAGAATGCCGCTGAGCATGCGAATGGTGGAACCGGAGTTGCCCGCGTCCAATTCGGCGGCGGGCGCGTGCAAGCCGCGGCGGCCATGGCCGGTGATGGCCAGAGCGCCATCGCCGGCGGCGGATGCGGCATCCGCGGCGGCGCCGATTTCGATCCCCGCGCCCAAGGCGGCGACGCATCGCAAGGTGGAGTGGCAGTCGGCGCCGGTGGAAAAGTTGGCGATGGTGCTGCGGCCATCGGCCAAGGCGGCGAGCAGGGCGTAGCGATGGGAGATGGATTTATCGCCGGGCGGGCGAACCACGCCGGAAAATTGGCGGGCGGGACGCAGGCGCTGGACGGAAGGGGTGTCGGTCATGCGGCGTGATCGCGGCGCTGGAGATAAGACGTGGCAGGCGCCTATAAGCCGGATTCTGTACGCCCCGCCGAGGCGGGGTGGCAATCATTCCTCTCGAACGGCCATTACTGGCCGCCTCTAGCAACCTACCCGGAAGTTTTGGCGGACCGGGCCGGCCCGCGCCGCCCGCCTTGCGGCCAGCGACTCCTCCCCTATTTGGTCTTGCTCCGCGTGGGGTTTTCCCTGCCTCCGGCGTCGCCGCCGGAGCGGTGCGCTCTTACCGCACCTTTTCACCCTTACCCCGCCCCGGTCAACGCGGGCCGTCGGCCCGCCCCTACCGAAGCCGGGCGGTATGTTTTCTGTGGCACTGGTCCGTGACGGGGCTTTGTGAAGCCCAACCCCTGGCCGTTAGCCAGCACGCTGCCCGCTGGAGTCCGGACTTTCCTCCCCGCCCGCCGGGTGGCGGACGGCGCGATTGCCCGGCGCCTGCCGACTTCAATTATACGGGGTGCGGTTAGAGCGGTGGCGGCGGGGCGCCAGGGTCCGCCAGGTCCGGTGCGCCGCGAAGATGGCGCGTGGCGTGGGCGACATGCTGGCGCAGGTGCAGATGGGGCAGGCGGGCCACGCCGCGCGCCGAAAGCGTGGCGCCGAACAGCAGCAGCAGCGCGCCGGAGTAGCCCCAAACCAGCAGGGTCACCGGCAGCGCCAGGCTGGCGTAGACCCTGGCGAAATCCAGCAGAGGCAGGATCCAGCGGAAGACGGTTTGGAAAATCTCGGCCAGCACGCCGGCGTACAGGGCGGCGGGAAACACGCGTTCCGGGGAGATCTTGCCGTTGGGGAGAAGCCAGTAAATAAAGAAAAAGCCCAGGATCGCGGCGGGAAAGGCGAAGAACTTCAAGACCACGAAGTCGAGCAGGTTGGGCAGCCACCCATTGCCCGGGGCGATCCAATCCACCCCCCGCTGGCCCAGAACCGCCAATTGGATGGAGATCACGCCAAGGGCGCCGCAGATGGCGACGACGGCCAAGGAAACCACCTGATTGGCGAGGTAGCTGCGATTTTTTTTGAAGCCCCAGATGCCGTTGAGGGCGACCTCCAAGGGCAGAAAGACCCCGGTGCTGGTGATTGCCAGCATGACGACGGAGAAGATGCGGGCGGTTTGCTGCGAAGCCAGAAAATTGATGTCGCCGATGATGACGCTGCTGCCGCTGGGCAGGTAGGCGCGGACGAATTGGCCGACGACGGATAAGACGAACGTAAGCCGCGAGATGTGGCGGGAGACCCACACCATCAGCAGCATGAAGGGCAGAAAGGCCAGCAGCAGATTGGCGGAGACGGAATAGGCGTAGGTGTGGGCTTCGGTGGTGGCCAGGAACTGGGCGCTGGGGCCGAGCATCTTACCGGTGGCGCGAATCAGGCGCCAGGTTTCGCGCCAGCGGTGGCGCCAGCGGGTGTTGGCCGACCGTGCCGGACTGGGCGCGTCCGCGGCCGGTGTCGTGGGGCTACCCATGCTGGTGAGCATAGCCGAATGGCCAGCCCGAGGGGACCGGTGGGGAGGCGCGAGGGCAAATTTTGTGGCGCGGACGCCGGTTGGGTCGGAAACCGGCGGGCCAGCGCAGTGAGTCGCGGGTGCGGGCGAGCGGCCACCACGGCGGCCGCGGCGGGAGCGGATGGGCGTCCGTCGGCCCGCGGGGCTATTCGTAGCGCAGCGCTTCGACCGGATCCAGGCGGGAAGCCTTGACCGCCGGGGCCAGGCCGAAGAAGACGCCGACGCCGGCGGACACGGTCAGACCGGTGATGACGGCCCAAAGGGGCACCGAGGAGGGCAGGTTGGGCAGCAGCACGTTGATCAGCAGGCTGATGAGCCAGCCGCCGGCGATGCCCAATACCCCGCCGGCGGCGGTCAGCACCACGGCCTCCGAAAGGAACTGGGCGATGATGTCGCGGCGGCGGGCGCCGATGGCCTTGCGCACGCCGATTTCGCGGGTGCGCTCGGTGACCGAAACCAGCATGATGTTCATGACCCCGACGCCGCCGATGAGCATGCCGATCGAGGCGATGACCACGATGACCAAGGCGATCTCGGCGGTGATGTCGTGGAATTGGCCGATGATGCTGTCGGCGGTGGCGATGCCGAAGCTGTCGGGAGCGTTCCAGCCGTCGCCGCGGGAACGGCGCAGGGCGCCGCGGATTTGGCCGATGGCTTCGGACATTTCGCCGGGCTTGGCGGCGGCGGCGAAGAAATGCTCGCGGGCCTCGGGGTAGAGCTTGTGGTAGGTGTTGTAGGGAATTTGGACGGTGAGATTTTGCCGGTTGCCGGTGATCTTCTGCTGGGCGAAGACGCCGACCACGCGGAAATCCAGCCCATCCACCAGGATGGTCTTGCCGACGGCGTTGCCGCCGTGGGGAAACAGCGCCTTGGCGACGGAATCGCCGATGACCACGACCCGCTCGCGGTGCTCATTCTCGAACTGGTTGAAGTAGCGGCCCGCCGAGAGGGTGCGGTTCAAGACCTGCGGGGCGTTGGGGGTGGCGCCGGTGAACTGGATGGGCGTGGCGTCGTGGTTGTGGTATTGCGCCGCGTCGCTGCTGGTGCCGTAGTTGGTGAAGCCGGTGAACACCTGCGCGGTGATGGCCTGGCAGGCGGTGCACTGTTCCTCGACGGCGCGGATATTGGCCTGGCTGATGGGTTTGCGCAGGCGCTCGGCGCGGGTGAGGCCGCCGACGTGAATGCCCGGGGTGAATTTGTAGACAAAAATGGTGTCGGTGCCGAAGCCGCGCAACTGCTGCACCACCAGGTTGTTCATGCCGGTGAGAATGCTGCCGATGGCCATCAGCGTGACGGTGCCGACGAAGACGCCGAGGATGGTCAGCAGGGAGCGGAGCTTGTGCTGGCGGACGGTGTCCACGGCCAGCTGGAGGTTTTCGCTGAAGTGCGCGGCCATGGGCTAGGTCTCGGAGTGCAGCGCCGCGATGGGCGTTAGGCGGGCGGCCTTGCTGGCGGGGTAGACGCCGAAGAACAGGCCGACCAAGGTGGAGATCACCACGGCCAGCACCACGGCGCCGAGGGGCAGGGAGAAGGGAATGGGGGTCAGCGCGCCTGCGGCCAAGGTGAAGAGATAGGCCAGCAAGACGCCGATCAAGCCGCCGACGGTGGACAGCACGGCGGATTCCACCAGAAACTGCCAGAGAATGTCGGAGCGGCGGGCGCCCACGGCCTTGCGCGTGCCGACCTCCTGGGTGCGCTCGGTGACGGCGGCCAGCATGATGTTCATGATCACGATGCCGCCGACGACCAGGAAGACGAAGCTGACGCCGACCATGACGCTGGCGATGGCGCCGGTGAGCGTATGCCACAGGGTCATCAGCGCGTCGGAGCCGATGATGCCGAAGTTGTTCTTTTCATTCCAGCTCAGGTGGCGGCGGACGCGCATCAGCATCTCCATCTCATCCATGGTGGCGGGCAGCAGCCGGGCGTCGCGGGCCTGGACATCCAGGGTGATGGAGTCTTGATTGCCGTAGATCTTCTGGTAGGTCCGCAGCGGAATCATGACGAAGTTGTCTTGCGATTGGCCGAAGACGTCGCCTTGGGCGGTGGCGACGCCGATGATCTCGTACTGCTGGCCGCTGACCAGGATGTGGCGGCCGAGCGGATTGGCGCCGCCGAACAGGTGGGTGACGATATCCGGGCCGACAAAGGCGACATAGGCGCGGCGCTGCTCATCGGTGGGCGCCAGAAAGCGGCCATTGGCCACCTGAAACGCCGACATGCCCAGCACGTTGGGGGTGACGCCGCTGATATTGACCTCGTCCAGCGAGCGGCCGTTGTGCTTGACGGTGCCGGTGCGCTGGGTCTGCGCGCCGATGGCCCGCGGCAGGCGGGCGTTGGCGCGCAGGAATTGATAGTCCTGGTAGCGAATGATGGGATTGGTTTCCTTGGCGCGCATGAAGCGCACCGGGTTGGTCATCTCATTCAAGGAAAATTGGCTGACGCTGAAGATGTTGCTGCCGAGGCGGGCGATTTTGCTGCCGACGTAGGTGTTGACGCCCTGCACCATGGCCACCACCGCCACCAGGGTGCAGACGGAAATGATGACGCCGAGCAGGGTGAGAAAGCTGCGCAGCTTGTGCGCCCGCAGGGTGCCGAGCGCGACGGCGATGGCTTCGCGGATGCCCATGGCGCGGGCGCGGCGGGCCTAGGCGGACGGCGCCGGCGGGCGGTTCGCCACCGCATCCCCGCGGCGGGTGCGGGTGTCGCCGGCCACTTGCCCGTCGCGGATATGGATGACGCGGTGGGCGTGCTCGGCGATGTCGTGTTCGTGGGTGACCAAGACGATGGTGTTGCCCCGCTCCCAAAGCACTTCGAGCAGCGCCATGATTTCATTGCTGGTGGTGCTGTCCAAATTGCCGGTCGGCTCGTCGGCCAAGATGATGCTGGGACGGTTGACCAGGGCGCGGGCGATGGCGACGCGCTGCCGCTGGCCGCCGGAGAGCTCGTTGGGCTTGTGGTGCACGCGCGAGCCCAGGTCCACCTGCTGCAAAGCCGCCATGGCGCGTTCGGTGCGTTCGGCGGGCGGAGCGCCGGAGTAAATAAGGGGCAGCTCGACGTTGTGCAGGGCGCTGGTGCGCGGCAGGAGGTTGAAGGTCTGGAAGACGAAACCGATCTCCTGGTTGCGGATGCGGGCCAGTTCGTCATCGTCCAGGGCGCTGACCAAATGGCCGCTCAGCCAATACTCGCCGCGGGTGGGCGAATCGAGGCAGCCGATCAGGTTCATCAGCGTGCTCTTGCCGGAGCCGGAGGGGCCCATGATGGCGACGTATTCGTTGCGGTAGATCTGGAGATTGACGCCGCGCAGCGCCGCCACTTGCTCGCTGCCCATTTGATAAATCTTCCAAAGATTTTCCGTGCGGATGACCACCTCGCGGTCGCCGGCATAGGGCGTGGCGGTGGTGGTGCTGGGCTGGTGGATGGTGGGTGTGGCCATGGTCGCGTCTAGAGGGAGCTGCTGCTGGTGGTGGACAGGGTATTGTCAATGCGCACGGGCGAGTGGTTGGGCATGGTGCGCAGCGCTTGGTACGGGCCGATGACGACGGCGTCGCCGGCGCGCACCCCCTTCGTCACCTGTATATTATCCACCCCGGTCACGCCGGTGGTCACGGGCACAAAGACGGCGCGGCCGGCGCGCAGGACAAACACGCCTTGGATCAATTTCGGCTTCCGCCCGCTGCTGATGGGCGGGGCGGCCTGCACGGCGCCGGCGCGGGGCGGATCCAACTGTGCTGGGGTACGCTCCACGATGGCCTGCAAGGGCACGGTGATCGCGTGAGTCGCGGTGGCGGTGACGATGTTGGCGGTGCAGGAGAGCCCGGGCCGCACATTGGCGGGGGGATGCGCCAGGGTCAATACCACCTTGAAGTCCTTGGCCTGGTCGGTATTGGTGCCGGTGTTGACCGAGGCGGCCTGGCCGGTGGAGCGGAGGATGGCGGTGTCGCCGACCTCGGTTACGGTGGCATGGAAGATGTGATCGCCGTAGGCGTCAATGGTGAGAGTGGCCTTTTGGCCGATCCGGACGGTGTTGATATCGGTCTCATCCACCTGGAGATCGGCTTGGACGATCTTCATATTGGCGACGCGCATCACCTCGCTGCCGGGCTGGTTTTGGATGCCTACGACCACGGTATCGCCCACATGCACGGGCAAATACGTGACCAATCCATCCAAGGGGCTGCGCAGTTGGGTCAACTCAAAGACATTTTTGACGCGGGCCAAATTGGCCTTGGCCTGGGCGATGGCGGCGCCGGAGCTGAGCAGATCGGCGGCGGATTGGCGCACCTTGGCGGCGGAAAGGTCGCGCTCGGCGCGGGCGGTGTCGAAGGCGGTTTGGTCGGTCTGGTATTCCTGCTTGGAGATCAACTGATCGCCGTAGAGGCTTTCGGCGCGGCGCCAATTGGCGCGAGCCTGGTTGAGCTGGGCTTGGGTGTTCGCCAGGTCGGCTTTGGAGGTGGCCAGCGTGGCCTTGGCGGCGGCGTATTGGGCGACCGCGGTGCGGACGGCGGCTTGGAAGGCCTGAACGTCGGCGGCCTGCTGGACGTTTTGCACCACCGCCAACAACTGCCCCTTGCGCACGCGGTCACCTTCCTTCACCAGCAATTGGGTGACCTGGCCAATCGAGTTGGCGTCAATATCGGCGTAGGTTTTGGGCTGGATCTGCCCGGAGGCGTTGACGATGGCGCGGATGGTGCGGCTGACGGCGGTGGCGGTCTGCACCTTGACCACGCCTTCCTGGCTGCGCAGCACCGACACACCGACCAAGATCGCTACGGCCAGGAGGGCGCCCAGCGCGAGGAGTGGTTTTTTCCAACGTTTCATGCTTCGAGCCGGGGCGCAAGGCCCGCGTGATGAGATAACGATTACGGCGCTGGATTTGTTTCAAAAAAGCCTTAGATCATTGTATTCCGGAGGTTGCCCCCGCCGGGAAACCGGGCGGATTCCGCGCGGTGGCCGCGGCGCTTGCGTCCAATCTGCCTTGAACATACAATGCTGGCAGTGGAACAAACCCGCCCAACTCCTTTCCTGCCACGGAGAGCGGGCGCGCGAGGTGCTGAGCGTTGATCAAGGGTTGGTTTAGGATGCGGTCTCGGGGCGAGGTCCGCCACGGTCGCTATCGGTGCGCCGCCGGTTGGGTGGCGGGCGTAGTGCTCGTGGCCAGTGCGGCGGTGTTGGCGCCGCCGTTGCGCGCGCAGCAGCATCCGTCGCAGTTGACGGCGCAACAGCGCAAAAAGCAGAACAAAAGACTGCGGCAAGAACTGAGCGGCTACTACAAGAAGTGGCTGAACGGCGTGGTGTCGTACATCATCTCGCCGCAGGAGCGCAAAGCCTTCCTGCAATTGAAGACCAACGAGGAGCGGGACCAGTTCATCGAAGCGTTCTGGGCGCGGCGCAATCCCAATCCGGGCTCGCTGTACAACTCCTATAAAGAGCAGTTCTATCGCCGCGTGGCCTACGCCAACGCCCACTTCGCCGCCGGGGTGCCGGGCTGGCGCACCGACCGCGGGCGGATTTACATCGTCTTTGGCCCGCCGACCGAGATCACCGACCATCCCAGCGGCGGCACCTATGAACGGCCGATGTCGCAGGGCGGGGGCTCGACCTCGACGTTTCCGTTCACCGACTGGCGCTATCGCTATATTCCCGGCATCGGCGAAAACATCACCATGGAGTTCGTGGACACCTGCATGTGCGGGGACTACGAGCTGACCGACGATCCGTCGAAGAAGGACGCGCTGCTGGAGGTGCCCGGGGCGGGCCTGACCCTCTACGAACAGTTGGGCATGTCCAGCAAGCTGGCGCGGTTCCAGAATACCGATGGGACGCACGATCCCTATTCGCCCTTCACGCCCGAGAGCATGAACGAGTTCAGCCGGCTGGAGCGGTACGCGGAGGAGATGGCGCCGCCCAAGGTGAAGTTCAAGGACCTGGAGGCGATCGTCAACCACAACGTCAGCTACCATCTGTTGCCGTTCGAGTTGCGCACCGACTACGTCAAGATCACCAACGACACCGATCTGGTGCCGTTCACCGTGCAGATTCCCGACAGCGCCATGACCTTCCGCCAGAAGGACGGCGTGGATACGGGCAAGATCAACGTCTTGGGGCAGATTTCGACGCTCAGCGGCGAGGTGGTGGACACGTTTGAAAACACCGTGGCGCTGAACATCCCCTCGGAGTTGATGTCGCAGTACGCCGACAAGGACAGCCGCTATTGGCACGGCGCGCTGCTGCGGCCGGGGCGGTATAAGGTGGTGCTGGCGTTGAAGGACGCCAACGCGCCCGACAAGATGGGCACGCTGCGTACCGCGATCACGGTGCCGCACTACACGAACAACAAGCTGGCCACCTCCAGCATCATGCTGGCGGATCAGATCGAGCCGGTGCCGGCCAAGCAGGTGGGCACGGGGGAATTTATCATCGGCGACACCAAGGTCCGGCCGGTGGTCGGCAACCGCTTCACGCGGAAGCAGTCCATGGGCATCTGGATGCAGGTGTACAATTTGAAGCTCAACAAGGCGACGCACAAGCCCTCGGCGACGATTGACTGGAAGATCACCAATCTCGCCAACCACAAAACCATTCTCAATTACGTGGAGAAGGCCAGCCAGGTGAGCAACGCGGCCGAACAACTCACCTTGGAAAAGACGCTGCCGCTGGCCAGCCTGGCTCCCGGGTATTACCGCTTGACGGTGAAGGTAACGGACAACTTGGCGGGACAAGCCGTGTCCCCGACGTCCACGTTCACCGTCATGCATTAAGCGAAGCGTGGTTTCCCATTGATGCGTTGGGCTACCTCCCCCCGGAGCCCGGATGGTGCGGGCCGCAGCCGCTGGGCGCTGCGCGCCGTCGCCTGCTGCTGCGCGCTGCTGGCGGCGGCTTGGGCCGCGCCGCCTCCGAAGGTGGCGCCGGGCCGGCTGCTGGGGGTGGTGACGGATGCGCTGGGCCAGCCCTTGCCGCACGCCGTGGTCCGTCTGACGCCGGATGCGGGCTCGCGGCCAGCGGGCGGAACGCGGCAATGGGTGCGGCGTACCCCCGCTGATGGAGTATTCCGCTTTTCCGGCCTCGCGCCGGGGCTGTACTGGGTGGAAGCGGGCGCGGGCGCGCGCGTGCTGGCGCGGCGGCGGATCCGCATCAGCGCCAGCCGCACCTCCTACCTGGCATTGCCGCTGCTGAGCGTGTTGCGCACCATCCGGCTGGCGGCGCCGGACCCGGCCGCGGCGCGGCGTTTCGCTTGGGTCGTTCGCACTGATGCCGCGCGGCCGGCGCTGCGCTGGCGGCAAGGGGATGCAGCCTCCGGCGGCGCGGCGGCGGCGGCCGGGGTCAATGGCTATGTCACCTTCATGGCGGGGACGGCGGCGCAGCCGCTGGGCAGCGACGGCGCCTGGTCCACCAACTTCGCCGTGCAGCACGCCTTGTGGGGCGAATCCGAGCTGGCCCTGAGCGCGGACATGGGCGTCGCCAGCGCCGGGCAAAGCGGCGGGTCCGGGATGCGGGTGGCGTTTGCGCCGCAAGGCGACAGCGGACAGGCGCGGATGATCTTCGGCGTGCAGCAACTGCCCCTGCCCGCGCTGGCGGGGGCGCCGGAGCTGCGCGTCTACACCTTCAACTTGGCCAACGGCATGGACGTAACGCCGCGCCTCAAGGTGCAGTACGGCGTGATGGTGGACGACGTGGCGCTGGCGTCGGCGGTGCATCAGATCGCCCCCTACGCGCGCGTGCGCTGGCGGGTGAATCCGCACGCCACGATTGAATATCGTTTCGTCTCCGCCACGCCGCCGGTGCATTTCGCGCCGAATTACGCGGAGAGCGGCGATCCCGCGCCGCGGCTCTCGGTGGCCGCGTTCGCCCCGCGGATCGAGCAGGCACAACATCAGGAGGTCGCCTATACCGACGACCTCTCGCCCTACGACCAGTTCAGCATCGCGGTTTTCCACGACGCCTTCACCCACGCCGCCGTCAGCGGCAGCGGCGCGGATGCAACGGATTTGGCGGCGGGATATCTGTTGCCGGACGCCTTCAGCAATATGTTCAGCGCCGACGGCGGCAGCTACTCCGGCGCCGGCGCCCGCGTGGTGTACGCCCGGCAGTTGGCGCACGGCATGGATGCGGTGGTGGAGTGGTCGGACGGCCCGGTCTTGGCGCCCCGGACGGGGCACGCAACGCTGCGCGACGGGCGGGTCGCGCCACTGCTGGCGCCGGCGCAGCGGCAGGCGGTAACGCTGAAGTGGGCGGCGGTGATTCCCTTCACCGGTTCTCACATCACCTGTAGCTACCGCTGGCTGGACGGCTCCAGCGCCACGGCGCTGGACCCCTACGACGACAGCTTTGGCCGCAGCAACGCCTTCGCGAACGTTTCCATCCGCCAACCCTTGCCGGATTTCGGCTGGGCGGGCGGAAAAGTGACGGCGCTGGCCGAGTTCCATAACCTTCTGGCGCAGGGCTACATTCCGGTGATCAGCGCGGACGGCCATTTGCTTTATCTCATTCAATCCGCCCGCTCGTTCCGGGGCGGTTTGAGCATCAACTTCTAGCCGCCGTTATGGATTCTAAGATCACCGTTATGGGAATCCATATCGGATCGCGGGCATGCCTTCCCGCGGGCGGTGGACCCTCGCCACTGGACGGCATCGGCCGTGTGGTGGATACTGCCTCCGGCTGGCAAGGCAATTGCTGAGTATTGGGCGGATAACTCTATCGGATTCGCCCCGCCCTTTCGTTCGTTCCGCGCCATGCCCGCCGGTCCCGCTTCCGAACGCTCCTTCCTGCTGAGCCCGACCGGCGCGGCGCTAGTGTTGGCTACGGCGGTGCTGCTGGTTTTGGGGCTACTGGGCATTCGGCAACAGGTGGTTTTTCGCGCGCCCACCGACAATGTGCGCTGGCAGGCGACGGGGCAAGGGCTGGAAGCCGCTCGCGTGCGGTCCCAGGGCGCGGCTGGCCGCGCTGGGGTGCAGGTTGGGGACCGTTTGCTGGCGGTTGGCGGACGGCCGGTGCAAAGCCCGGCGGCACTGTCGCGCCGGCTCTATGCCGCCGGCGCCGGGCATCGCCTGACGTACGCCCTGTTGCGCGATGGGCGGATCGTGGTGGCCCGCCCGCGATTGGCGGCGCAAACCGGGCATCTGCGGCGCTGGCTGTGGGAGGACTTGATCGGCCTGATTTACCTGGCGGTAGGTATTTTCCTCTTGGTTCGCCGCCCGAGCGCCGTTCACGTTCGCCTGTTCTACCTCTTTTGCCTGGCTTCGTTCGTTCTCTATGCGTTTCATTTCACCGGCAAGCTAAACGCGTTTGACTGGACGGTGTTTTGGGCCAATGAAACGGCGCTGCTGCTGGCGCCGGCGCTATTTCTCCATTTTGCCCTCATCTTTCCCCGGCCCAAGGGCGTGCTGGCCCGGCTGCCCGGCTTGGCGGCGCTGCTGTATCTGCCCGGGGCGGTGCTGTTGGCGGTGCAGGTGGCGGTGGCGCGCGGCGCGGTGGTGACCGCGGCGCCGTTGCCGCAGTTGCAGGCGGCGCTGGACCGGCTGCCGTACCTATGGCTCGCCGCGGCATTCTTGGCGGCCCTCGCCGCGTTCTTCCACACCTATCGGCAAGCGGCGCTGCCCCCGGCCAACACCCAACTGCGGCAGCAGATGAAGTGGGTGACGCGCGGGGCGACGCTGGGGCTGCTGCCTTTCTTGGCGCTGTACGTCATTCCCTACGTGGCCGGCGTGGACGTGCCGCGCTGGACCGGCTTGTCGCTGCTGTCGCTGATCCTGATTCCGCTCACCTTC
Organism: Acidobacteriota bacterium; assembly: GCA_021827785.1. GTDB lineage: Bacteria > Acidobacteriota > Terriglobia > Terriglobales > SCQP01 > JAKAUF01. Next base: position 11,766 of record JAKAUF010000217.1, read on the forward strand.
GCCTACGCCATCGTCCGCTACCGGCTGATGGACGCCGACATTTTGTTTCGCCAAGGCGTGGTGTACAGCCTGGCGGCGATGGCCATCATCGCCGTGTACTTCCTGGCCGTGGCGGCGGCCGGCGCGCTGGTGCATGCGCGCGCGCCCGACCTGGGGCCGGCCGGCTGGGTGCTGGCGATCGTAGTGACGGCGCTGCTGTTCGAGCCGGTGAAGAATTGGCTGCGCGAACGCCTGGACCGGCTGTTCTACCGGGATCGCTACGATTACCGCCGCACGCTGATCGAGTTCGCGCGGCAGATGAACGCCGAGCCGCGGCTGGAGCCGCTGTTGTCGCAGGTGGCGGACCGGCTGAGCGCGACGTTGTCGCTGAGCCGGCTAGCGGTGTTTTGCGCCGCCGACGAGGGCGGCTACCGGTTGGCGGCCGGCCGCGGGCTGCCGGCGGGTTTGCCGGCAGCGGCGCAGCAGGGCGCGGCGTTGGACTTCCTCAATCCCGCGGCGGGGCTGTACCACGGGGGCCGCATCTTTTTTGAGAGCCCGACGCATCCGGCGGCGGCGCCGGCGCCCTACGGGCCCACGGTGGCGGCGCTGGATTTGAACTATTACCTGCCCTGCGAAATTCAAGGCCGGGTGGTCGGCGTGCTGGGGTTGGGTAGGACCACCAGCGGCAGCCTGCTGTCATCCGAGGACGTGGCCTTGGTGGAAGCGCTGGCCGGATATTTGGCCGTGGCCATTGACCATGCCCGCCTGTACGCCACGCTGCGCCAGCAGGCGGGGGAGTACGAGCGTCTCAAGGAATTCAACGAAAACATCTTGGAAGGCGTGGCGGTCGGCATCGCCGCGGTGGACGCGGACGATCGCGTGGAGAGCTGGAACGCGCAGATGGAGGCGCTGACCGGCTATCCGCGGGAACGCGTTCTGGGCCAGCCGCTGGGGCAGGCGCTGGGGCGGGCCTTCGCCGCGGAATATTACCGCCGGCGGAATCAAAGCGGCGGACACGCCTACCGCATCCGCTTGCCGCTCGGCGCGGCGGGCGAACGGACCATCCACTTCGCCCTGGCGCCTCTGGTCAACCGGCAGTTGGCGGTGGTGGGGCGGATCGTGCTGATCGAGGACATCACGGCGCAATGGGAGCTGGAGCAGCGCCTGGCGCAGGCGGAGCGGCTGGGCTCGGTGGGCTTGCTGGCGGCGGGCGTGGCGCATGAGGTCAATACGCCGCTCGCGGTGATCGCCAATTACACCCAAATGCTGGCCAAGCAACTGGGACCCGAGGATCCGCGCGCGGCCATCGTGGCGACGATTACCCGGCAGACGTTTCGCGCTTCGGATATCGTTTCCAACCTGCTGCATTTTTCCCGCACCGGCGGCGCCGAACTGCAGCCCATCAGCCTGAACCGCGTCATCGGCGATACACTGGCCTTAGCCGAGCATCCGTTGCGCAGCGCGGGCATTCAGGTGGCCAGTGACTTGGCGGCGGACCTGCCCTCCATTGCGGGCGATGCCGGCCGGTTGCAACAGGTGTTCCTGAACCTGATCCTCAACGCGCGCGACGCCATGCCCAACGGCGGGCGGCTGCGCCTGCGCAGCTTCTGCGGCGACGGGCGGGTCTGCGCCGAGGTGGCGGACGACGGCGCGGGGATTCCCGCCGAGGTGCGCAGCCGCATCTTCGATCCGTTTTTCACCACCAAGACGCCGGACCGTTCCGGGCCGGTTCCGTCCTCCGGCACCGGGCTCGGCCTTTCCGTCAGCTACGGCATTATTCAAGAGCACGGCGGCCAAATCAGCGTCGCCAGCGCGCCCGGCGAGGGCGCCTGCTTCCGGCTGGAGTTTCCCGCCGCGGCGGAACCCGTGGCCGCCCGGGAAGGCGCGGGGCAGAGGGTGCATGCCTGACGCTTCCACCGTCGCCTCGCCGATCCTCGCTCCGGCGCGCCCGGACGTGCAGCCGCCCCGCGGCCGCGTGCTGATCGTGGACGACGAGCCGGCAGTGCGGGAGGGCTTGGAAGCGTTGCTGCGTTCGGAGGGCTTCGAGGCGCTCACCGCCGCTGATGGCGCAGCCGCGCTGGACCTGTTCGGCGCGGCGCCGTTTGACCTGGTTTTGCTGGATGTCGCCCTGCCCGGCGAAAACGGCCTGGACGTGCTGGAGCGGCTGCGGGTCCTGGCCGACACGCCGGTGATCATGATCTCCGCCTACGCCACGGTGGAGATGGCCGTGCGGGCGATGCAGCGCGGCGCCCGCAACTTCCTGCAAAAGCCCTGGAATAACGAGAAACTGCTGGCCGATGTCGCCGCCGCCATCGCCACCAGCCGGGTGGAGCGGGAAAACGTCGAGCTGAAACGTGCCTTGAAACAACGCACCAGCTTCGGCAATATCGTCGGCAAAAGCGAGGCGATGCTGCGCATTTTCGACCTGGTGGCCCAGGTCGCCCCCAGCCGTTCGACCGTCCTGTTGCAGGGCGAAAGCGGCACGGGCAAGGAGTTGATCGCCAAGGCGGTGCATTCCCATTCGCCGCGCGCCGACCATGCCTTCGTGCCGGTCAATAGCGGCGGCATGCCGACCGACCTGCTGGAATCCACCCTGTTTGGCCATGTGCGCGGCGCCTTTACTGGCGCCATCGCCCCGAAGAAGGGGCTGTTCGAGGTGGCCGACGGCGGCACTATCTTCCTCGACGAGATCGGCAACATGTCGCTGGAAACGCAGGCGAAGATCCTGCGGGTGCTGCAAGACCGGCGCTTCATGCGGCTAGGCGGAGTGGAGGAGATCCAGGTGGACGCCCGGGTCATTACGGCGACCAACGTGGACCTTCAGCGCATGGTGGCGGATGGGAAGTTCCGCGAGGATTTGTACTACCGGCTGAACGTGATTTCCATCCGGCTGCCGGCGCTGCGCGAGCGCCGCGAGGATATTCCCGCGCTGGCGGATTTTTTCCTAGGCAAATATTCCCAGGAAAACGGCCTGCCGCCCCGCAAGCTTCTGCCCGAGGCGTTGCGCATTTTGCTCGACTACAAC
>JAKAUF010000178.1 GCA_021827785.1 Acidobacteriota bacterium
TTCGTTCATGAACTCCGCCGCCGCGATGCGGCCGCCCGCGGCGCGCGTGAACGCCAGCCAGCGCGCGGCCTGCGCGTCCGTCCAAACCCCGCGCGCATTGCGCGTGCCCGGGCTGATGGCGAACGAGGTGACGATGGCGGCGTGGGTGGCGTGGGCGAAGCGGATGACGCCGCGCCATTCGCTCCGCGTCAGGATGGTGGAAAAACCCGCGGGCGGCTGCTTCGGAGCGGGCCGACGCGAATCCCAAAAATATACCGAGTTGGCGGAGGTGCCGCTGACGCGGAGATAATCCGGGCCCAGCGCGGCGGCTAGCCGCCGGAGGCGGGAATTGGCTAGATGGATCGGCGCAAGCTGGGTGAATAAATCCGCAAGGTTGGGCCGCCCCGAGCGCGCCGCCACGGGATGCCGCGAATACGGCTTCCAGTACCGCCCGCCGGTGACCTCCACCATCTCAATGTTGAACGACTGAAATCGCGGGCTCACGCGGCCCGCGCGGGGCATGGTGGCGGGGTCGAGCCGCGGCGGCGGGGGAGCGGACTGCGCGGCCGCGGGCAGCGCGAGCAAAATCGCCGCCGAGGCCAAGGCGATGGCAGCAGCGAACCGCCGCAAATGGCGCCCCAATCGCGACCACCCGCTCACTGGAAACCGTGCCCGCACCGTGTGTCCTCCCGTCGCTGCTCGGCCCAGTGTAGGCGACGGCGGCAGCCGGTTCAATGCGCGGAGCCCGCGCGCATCAATGAACGGCGGGCGGATGCATTGTGGGCGGCGCCGGCGCGGCGGCCGGTGGCTTCGCCTTTTTTTGGGGCGGCGATCTCCGTGACGGCGATTGCCGAAGCGGCGTTTGCGGCGGCGTCGCGGCCGGCGGCGCCGCCAACCGCAGCAGCGCCCAGTTGGCGCCCAGCGGCGGCTCGATGGCGATGTGGGCGTCCAGGCCGTGGCGCAGCGCGGCGTTGACCAAGGCGGGAATCCGCCGGCGGTCGGTGGCCACCAGTCCGGCGCGCGGCCAGCGGGCTTGCGCGGTCAGCGGCAGCGGTCGGCGATGGAGATAGAAGCCGAGCCCGTAGGTCATCTCCCGCGGCAGGTGGAACGCGTAAAGATTTTGGCCGGCGCAACTCCCGCCGGCCATGGGGGCGGAGGCTTGCCGCGGATCCAGAATCGGCAGCCGCACCGTCGCCGGGGGTCCGCACTGCGCCCAGACCGCTGCGGCCAGGGGGCGGGCGCTGGCGATGGCGTTGACCTGGGGGCTCAACGGGCCGGTTAGCGACCAAGCGGCGGCGGCCAGAATGGCGCAGGTGAGGGCGATGTAGGCGGCGAAGCGGCGGCGCCACAACAGCAGCCACAGCACCACGGCCGTTCCCAAGCCCGCCATCCATAGCGCCGGGTTGCGCAGGAAATATTGCGCCGGGGGCCGCCAGGACTGGGGCGTGAACAGCCAGGGAAACAGCAAGATGCCGACGGGGATGGCGGCGGTGAAGGCGGCGCTGATCAGCCCCGGCCAGCGCGGCGTAGAGTCCTCCCCGGCGGCGAACGCGATCAGCAGAATGGCGGCGGGGATGGCGGGCAAGACATATCCGGGCAGCTTGGACTGGGAGAGGCTGAAGAAGCCGGCCACGGCGATCAGCCATAGCCACAGAAACCACAGCAAGCCATCGGCCGGTCGCGCCGGTTGCGCGCGCACGCCGCCGCGGTTACGGCCGGTGATGCGATGGAAGGCGTTGGCTAGGGGCAGCAGGCTCCAGCCGCTCCAGGGGAATACCGCGAGGAACAAGATGGGAAGGAAAAACCACACCGGCTGGGGATGCTGGTAGCGGTTGGTGGCGAAGCGCTCCAGATTGTTCTGCCAGAAAAAGACCTTGAGAAACGCGGGCGTGCGCATGGAGACGGCGATGTACCAGGGCAGCGTGACCACGGCGAACACCGTGACGGCGCCCGGGGTCAGCACGCGGCGCAGCCAATCCCAGCGCCGGCAGCGCAGGGCCATGAACACCAGCACCAAGCCTTCCAGCACCATCGCCACCGGCCCCTTGGCCAACACGGCGAATCCGAGGAAGGCGGCGGCCGGCCACAACCAGGCGCGGGAACCGGCGCCGCCGCCGGTGATCTGCGGGCGCAGCCAGAGATAGAGGCACAACAGCGAGAACGACATCATCGCCGCCAGCGGCATATCCGTGGTGGCGGCGCGGGCGAAGCCAAACAGGAAGACCGAGGTCAGGGCGATGGCGGCTGTCCATCCGGCGGCGCGCCAGCCGCGCAGCGCGGCGGCGAAGCCGGCCAAGGCGGCGGCGAGCAGCAAGCCGAGCAGGGCATTGGGCAGACGCGAGCCGGCGGCGTTGACGCCTTCGACCGCGTCCCCGGCGGCCACCAGCCAATATTCCAGAACCGGCTTTTGCAGCCAGGGAGCGCCCAGCAATTTCGGGGTGACGAAGTTCTTGGCCGCCAGCATCTCCGCGCCGATTTCGGCGTAGCGGGGTTCATCGGGGCCGACCAAACCAAAGGCCGCGAGGCCATGCAGGAACATCACCCAGCCCAACGCGGCGAAGCCGGCGGCGACGAGCAGGGCCAGCAACAGAGCCCGCGGGCGGCGGGCGGCGGTCGGCGGCGGCATGCCGCGCGCATCCGCGGCCGGGCGGGGGGAGTTGGTGTCAGGCATGCGCGCTCTCGGCCTCAGTAAATCGGCGGTTCGCCGGCGGGGCGGGTCTTCCAGCGCCGATGCACCCACAACCATTGGTCGGGATAACGGCGAATCCAACGCTCCAGCACGGCGTTGTAGGCGGCGGTGTTGGCCAGGGTGTCGGCGTCGTCGTCGCCGCTGCGCTGCGTCGGCACTTCGCGATCAAAGTACAGCACGTATTTGCGCCGCGCCT
>JAKAUF010000021.1 GCA_021827785.1 Acidobacteriota bacterium
CGGCATTCCGCGGCCGCCAGGCGCCACGCCAAGGTGGCGGATGGCGCCGCTTCAACGGCCGGGCGCCGAATCGCCAACCGGCATATCATGGCCGTCCCGCCTATCGCGGCCGGCCCGTTTACCACGGCCGGCCTGCCTACCGGGCCCGCCGGCCGCAGCCGGCGTTTCACGGAGGCCGCTTTCAAGGGCGGCGGCCGCAACCGCGCTTCCAAGCGCGGCGTGGAGCGCCGCAGCGGCGCTTCCAGGCGCGCGGGCGGGGTGGTCACCCCGGCAACCGCGGCCGTGGTGGCCGCAATCATGGCGGTCACGGCAACGGGCATGGCCACGGCCATCGCCGGTAACTGACGGCGGAGTGCAGGCAAAAGCGCCGTGCGGCTCATGCCGCACGGCGCTTTCGTTTTCTCGCGCTTCTCGAGGCTATGGTCTCCCGCGCCCTTCCCCATTGCGCCGGACAAGCAGCACGCGCCCCGTTCGCATTGGATCGACTACGCCGACTGCCCCCTGTCGCGGCCGCCAACGGCCTATGCCGCCCAGGGCAATTTTCCCGCCCGGCGCGCTTTTCTGCGGCGCAGCCGGTGGACGCTTTCCAACCCTGCCCACAGCACCAAACCATAGACGGCATGCGCGGCGTAGGACTTGGCCAGCGTACGGGCGGGATACTCCCGCGGGTGGCGAGCATAGCCCAAGGCGTACAGCCCATATTGATCCCCGCCCAGTTCCAATGCCGCTCCCAGAAGCTGGCCGAATCCGGCATCCAGGCGCAGTCCGCCGCGACGCGCGACGCCGGCAACCGCGCCCCAGGCGATGCCGTAGGTCCAATGCAACACATTGCCGGCGGTTTGGCGCGCCACGCTGGAGGGGCGCAAGCCGGCGCGGCGCAGCAGGTCGCCGGCGATGCGGCTGGTGGCGGGCTCACCACGGGATTTTTCCGGCCGGAAGCGGGCCATTAGCGCCCAATACCCGTCCATGGCGGCCGTGGCCGCCACTCCGGCGGCCAAGCCCGCAGCCGCGCTGGCGGCCCATGCGTGGTTTTGCGCCATGAGCATTCCCTCAGAACAGGGGGATGCGCGGGAAACCGCTGGCGCTTCCTGGGGGCCGCGCCTTTTGCTCGGGGAGCAAAGCAGGCGCGGAAAGGCCGCGAAATTCCCCCGCGCCGCAGGCGCGCCGGCAATCGCTGCGGCCCGCCCTGCGGCGAAGCGGCGCGGCCCCCAGAGCCGGGGCCCCCAATGCGCAGCGGTGCGGGTCGGAGTGGAGCGACGCGTCGGCTGGGCTGGGGCGGGCTGGGGTCCCTGGCTCAGCCGGCGCGTAAGCGGGACGCGCGGCGAACCCGGGGCCCCCAATGCGCAGCGGTGCGCGCTGGGGTGGGCAGCCGCGCCGGGGCCCGCGCCAAGCAATGGATGAGAGATGGCGGCGAGAACGACCGCCGGGAAATACACGAGGAGTGCTGCGCTGCGGAGTGCGGTGCTGCCGGCGCGATGCGATTAGCTAGCGATAAACCTGCGCAGTTGCAACCAAAACCCTTCCAACCGCGCGGGCGAATACCGGAGCGTCGGGATCTCCTGGCGCGCTTGCGCCAGTTCGCGGGGCGACAGCAGATGATGGTGTTGGCAGTGCGGGCAATCAATCGGGACCAGGCCTAGGCGTGGGGAAGCGACGCCGGCCAAGTTCAACGGCTGTCCACAATGTTCGCAGGCCGATGGATGTTTAGTGCTCACAATAACCACCCCCCGTTGGAGGATTCCGCCGGGGGGGTTCCCTACGCCTACTATCGTACTCAGCCCTAAAAAATGCACAGGAAAAATGGAAAATTCCGCATTTTTCTTGGCCTTTCGCGGTGCGATGGTCCGCGAAGGCAGGAAAAACGGGCTGATTTGATCCAACAGCCCGCGCAACCTGGCCAAAATAGCGGGCTCTAGGCCGTCTCAACCCCTGTCCCTAGGGTCTATCCCCGGGGCTGCCCGCAGCGGCGCGGCACAGCCGAGCGGCGGCAGCGGGGAGCGGGGCTTGGCCGCTTCATGGCCACTCCCTGGCGATCGGCGGCAGGCCGGCGGATACCGGGCCCATAATTTTGATATGCCCAATGGTCTTGCCTCCAGTTCCAGCGCCTATCTGCGTGCTGCCGCGCATCAGCCCGTGGAATGGCACGGCTGGGGCGAGGCGGCCTTTGCCCGCGCCCGCGAACAGAACCGCCCCATCCTGCTGGACATCGGCGCGGTGTGGTGCCATTGGTGCCACGTGATGGACCGCGAGAGCTATGAAGATGCGCGCATCGCCGAGATGATCAACCGCGATTTCATCGCCATCAAGGTGGATCGCGATCAGCGTCCGGACGTGGATGCCCGTTATCAACTGGCCGTCGCCGCGCTCTGCGGCCAGGGCGGTTGGCCGCTGACGGCGTTTCTGACGCCGGACGGGGAACCTTTTTTTGGCGGAACCTACTTCCCGCCCGTCGAGGGCAGCGGCCGCCCCAGCTTTGCGCGCGTGCTGGAAAGCATCGCCCACGCCTACCGGGAGCAGCCGGAGCAACTGAAGGAATCCGCCGCGCGGGTGGTGCAGGCGCTGGCGAGCATGGAGACGCCGCCCACCGCCGGCGCCGCGGCGCGCCTGGACGCGGCCCCCATCGCCGCCATTCTCGACGCGGCGGTGAAGACCTTCGACAGCAAAAACGGCGGCTTCGGCCATGCCCCGAAGTTCTTCCATCCGCCGGTGGTGGATCTGCTGCTCGACCGCTTCGTGCGCGATCAAGCCGCGGGGCCGGGCGGCGCGGTGTTCGGCAACATCGCCTTTCTGACGCTGGAAAAGATGGCGCGCGGCGGCGTCTACGACCAGCTGGCCGGCGGGTTTCACCGCTACAGCGTGGACG
>JAKAUF010000107.1 GCA_021827785.1 Acidobacteriota bacterium
GATGCCGACCTGGCCCGCCCCTTGATCGGCGTGGCCAACACTTGGATCGAAACCATGCCCTGCAATTTCCACCTGCGGTCGCTGGCGGCCGAGGTGAAGAAGGGCATCCGCGAAGCCGGCGGAACGCCGATGGAGTTCAACACCATCGCCATCTCCGACGGTGAAACCATGGGCACCGAGGGCATGCGCGCCTCGCTGGTCAGCCGCGAGGTGATCGCCGATTCCATCGAGTTGGTCTGCCGCGGCCAAATGTTCGACGCGGTCATCGCCATCGTCGGCTGCGACAAAACCATACCCGGCGCAGCCATGGCTCTGGCGCGCCTGGACCTGCCTGGCTTGGTGTTGTACGGAGGCACCATCGCCCCCGGCCGCTTCCAGGGACGCGACGTCACCATTCAGGACGTCTATGAAGGTATCGGCGCCAACGCCGCCGGCAAGATGAGCGATGCCGATCTAAAGGCCTTGGAAGACGTGGCCTGTCCCGGCGCCGGCGCCTGCGGCGGCCAGTACACGGCCAACACCATGTCCATGGCCATGGAGCTGCTGGGGCTCTCCCCCGCCGGCGCCAATGGCGTGCCCGCCTTGGCGGCGGAAAAATCCGCCGTCGCCCGGCAATGCGGCGCGCTCGTGATGGACGTGCTCCGCCGCGGCCTCCGTCCTTCGGCCATCCTCACCCGCCAAGCGCTGGAGAACGCCATCGCCGGCGTCGCCGCCAGCGGCGGTTCGACCAACGCCGTGCTGCATCTATTGGCCATCGCCCGCGAAACCGGCGTGGAACTGTCCCTCGCCGACTTCGATGCCATCAGCGCCCGCACCCCGCTGCTCTGCGACCTGATGCCCGCCGGCCGTTTCGCCGCCGCCGAGCTGCATCGCGCCGGCGGCGTCCCGGTCCTTTCCCAGCGCTTGCTGGCCGCGGGCAAATTGCACGGCGAGGCCCTCACCGTCACCGGCCGTACCCTCGCCGCCGAAGCCGCCCAGGCCAAGGAAACCCCCGGCCAGGAAGTCATCCGCCCGCTGGCGAATCCCATCAAGCCCACCGGCGGCATCGTCGTTCTGCGCGGCAACCTGGCCCCCGACGGCGCCGTGGTCAAGCTCAGCGGCCATGAGCGCAGCGCGCACCGCGGCCCCGCCCGCGTCTTTGAAAGCGAGGAAGCCGCCATGGCCGCCGTCACCGGCGGCAAGATCCGCCCCAACGACGTCGTCGTCATCCGCAATGAGGGTCCGGCCGGCGGTCCCGGCATGCGCGAAATGCTCGGCGTCACCGCCGCCATCGTCGGCGAGGGCCTGGGCGAAACCGTCGCCCTGCTCACCGACGGCCGCTTCAGCGGCGCCACCCGCGGCCTGATGGTCGGCCACGTCGCCCCGGAAGCCGCCCGCGGCGGCCCCATCGCCCTGCTGCGCGAAGGCGACATCGTCGCCATTGACGCCGCCCAGCGCTCCCTGCGCGTTGAACTCGACGACGCCGAGCTGGCCCGCCGCCGCGCCGCCTGGCAGCCCCGGCCCCCGGTCTACGCCTCCGGCGTCTTCGCCAAATACGCCGCCCTCGTCGCCTCCCCCGCCGAAGGCGCCATCACCCGCCCCCCGCGCTAGCCACTAGCCCGCGTTCATCGCCCGGTCCGGAACGGGGCGGTGCAACCGGCGCCGCCGCCCGACTGTGCCTGGAACGAGCGGGAGTGGGTGAGGATGAGGCGGACAAAGTGAGACTGGGACTCCGGGGCGCCGACAGCGGTGAGCCGTAGCGCGGGAGATGGGGGACGAGCACGGCGGCGGCCATGGCTTCGCGACTGCCTCAGCGCCGAGGCGCCGTCCGTGGGACTGTGCTGGACGCGCGGGAAGGTCCCGTTCAATAATCGGGTTGGCATTTCATCCGAGGACCATTGAGCGACCGGGTTGCGGATTTACCCGCTCGCGTGGAAGGCAGGCCGGCGATGACAACCGCGCGTGAGGAGATCAAGCTGGGTGGGATTGCGGTGCGTTTCCTGCTCGAAGGCAAATCTTCGGGAGGGTCGGTCGCGATGTTCGAGTTCGACGTCGCGGCTGGGGCGAGGGTGCCGATTGCGCACAGCCACGATGCTTACGAGGAAACAATCTACGGGCTCGAGGGCGTGCTGACCTTTACCGTTAACGGCCAGAAAATCGCCATCGGCCCTGGCGAAATACTTTGCATCCCGCGCGGAGCAGTCCACCGCTTCGACAATTTCGGCCCCGCCAACACGAAGTCGCTGGCGATTGTGACCCCCGGCGTCCTCGGCCCCGACTACTTCCGTGAAACCGCCGCGGTAGTGGCAGGGTCTTCTGGCGGGCCGCCGGATCCCGCTGCCATCGTCGCGGTGATGCGACGCCACGGGCTTACCCCGGCGCCATAAGCAGCGATTGCGTTGCGCGGGCCCCAGCCCCGCCTGCGGCGGGGCGTCCCGCCTTTTCCGGCGCGGACCCCGACGCGGACCCACGAATGGGGTTCCAGTGAACCGTGCCCGCCAACGCTACAATCCAAAAGATGGCGGGCAGGCGAGGCAAGCGGGAAGAAGGCAAAGGCCATAATCCATCCGGCGATGCGCGGAACACCGGAAACGGCGCTCCCGCTGGGAACAGCGGCGCTGCCACCAAGGAGCGCGGCGGCCGGCGTTCCGCCGGGCGTTCCGCTGGACGTGCGGGCGGGCAATCCGCTGCGCAGGGGACCGCGCGCAAAGAGCAGGTCGCCGGGCCCGGCGAAAAGCGGCTGCGGGGCGGCGGGCAGTCCGCAGCGGCCGCCGAACACGAGATCGAGCACCTGCGCGCGGAAATTCGCCGCCACGAGGGCCTCTATTACGTGCTCGACCAGCCGGAGATCAGTGACGCCGAC
>JAKAUF010000396.1 GCA_021827785.1 Acidobacteriota bacterium
GATGCAGATCATTCAGTATGACCGCCGCATCGCGACCAACGGCTCGGTGCGGCTCATGCCCACGCCGGAGCAGTGGGACGTGATACCGCACCTGCGCCGCCGCATCGTGGACCGCAAGCACAACCGCCTGACCGCCGTCATGGCGTATCCGGCCTATCACCTGAACTATCGCGTCGTGGTCAGCGCGGAGCCGGGCGGCGTGCGGGTCAGCGTGAATCTCAAGCGGCCGCTGCCGCGCGCCCTGGTGGGCCGCGCCGGCTTCAACCTCGAATTTTTGCCCTCGATTTACATGGACAAAGACTATATCGTGGACGGGCGCCGCTACGGCCTGTTTCCCCGCTACCCCGAAGAGCGCATGGCCAAGGTCCCGCCCCCGCCCGGCGGGTTCAAGGGCGAGGCGTACTATACGCACGATCTGCACGTCGCCGAGGGATATATGCAGCCCCTGCCCTTCGCCACCGGACAGACCATCACCCTGGCGCCGGAAAACCCGCGCGACCGCATTACCATCACTTCCGCCACCGGGCCGCTGAATTTCTACGATGGCCGCGATCTGGCCCTCAACGGCTGGTTTGTGCTGCGCACCCTGATTCCCGCCGGCAAGACCCGCGATGCCGTGGTGTGGCACATCCGCCCGCATTATATTCCCGGCTGGACGCGGCCGCCCATGATCGCGCACAGCCAGGCGGGCTACGCCGCGGGGTTCCGCAAAGTGGCCGTCATCGAGCTTGATCCCCGCTTCCACGCCCCCAAAACCGCGCAACTGCTCCGGCTGGCGGCCGACGGCCGCTTCCATGCGGTGTTCACCGCCCCGGTCTCCAAACCCCGGCCCTGGTTGCGCTACGACTACGCCCGCTTTAATTTTTCCTCCGTCCGCCGTTCCGGGCTCTACGAGATCGCCTATGCGGGCGTGCGCAGCGATCCGTTTCCCATCGCGCGCAACGTGTATTCCCATACCTGGCAGACCACGCTCGATGGCTTTCTCGCCATCCAGATGGACCATATCGCGGTGCGCGACGGCTACCACGTCTGGCATGGCCTGCCGCACATGGATGACGCCCGCCAGGCGCCGCCGAACATCATCCATTTCGACGGCTACAGCATGGGCCCCAACACTTTTTCCCCGTATAAACCCGGCCAGCATATTCCGGGACTGAACGTGGGCGGATGGTTCGACGCCGGCGATTTCGACAACGACGCCTTCGGCCAGACCACGACCATCCAGAACCTGGCCCTGGCCTATAACACCTTCCACATGAAATGGGACGAGCTGACGGTGAACGAAGCCTCCCGGGAAACCCAGATGCACCGCCCCGACGGCATTCCCGACGCCGTCGAACAGGTCGAGCATGGCGTGCTGCAGACGCTGGCGCAAATCCACGCCGTCGGCCATACCTTTGAAGGCATTCAAGCCGCCACGCTGCGGCAATACACCTTCGTGGGCGATGCCGCTTCGCAAACCGACGAGCATCTCTATGACCCGAAACTGGGCCCCAATCAGGTCCAGGGCGCCTATTCCGGCAAGCCCGACGACCGCTGGGCCTGGACCAATTACAACCCGTTCATGGAATATGCCGCCGTGGCCGCGCTGGCCGAGGCCTCGCGCACGCTGCGGGGCTGGTACCCCGCGCTTTCGCGCGAATGCCTCCAGACCGCGATCCAGCTCTACCATAAGCAAAAAGCCCAGCCCTTCAAGGTTTCGCGCCGTTTCCGCTTCTTTTTCCGCTTCGGCGCTCCCGACTGGAACGCCGCCCTCGAACTCATGATCGCGACCCACGGCGCCCGGCCTTACAAGCAGCGGGTCGAGCAGTTGTTCCCGCGGATGCTGCATCAAATCGGCTTTCAGGGCTGGACCGCGGTGCGCGCCTTGCCGTATCTGAACTCCGGCTATCGCGCCCGCTTCCGCGCCGCGCTCGCCGCCTACCTGCCGCAAATGCGGCGCCAGCTCGCCGCCACGCCCTTCGGCGTTCCTCCCACCCGCGGCGCCTGGGGCGGCTCCGAACAGGTAGCAAACTTCGGGGTCGAAATGTATTTTCTCCACCAGGCTTTTCCCCATCTGGTGGGTACGCGCTATACGCTGCGGGCGGCCAACTATCTGCTGGGCACCCATCCGGTGTCCAGCGTCTCCTATATCGCCGGCATCGGAAAAGTCTCGAAACTGATGACCTATTCCAATAACCGCGGCGACAATTCCTATCTGCCGGGCGGAATGATCCCCGGCTATGTCGTCATCAAGCCCGATTTTCCCGAGTGCATCACCCGTTTCGGGCTGCTTTGGTTCGAAGATGAAACCACCATCTCCGCGGGCAGCAGTTGGGTGCTCGAAGCTAACGCCGCGCAAGCCCTGGTCAACGCCGGCAAATGAAAGCAGCCTGTTTTGGACCCAGCCGCCATACTCGAGCAGATTCGGAACAGTCCGGGCCGGCGCGCGACCGTCAAGCAACTGGCGCGCCGGCTGCAACTGCAGGGCCCCGCGCGGGTCCAGCTCCGCCATCTGCTGCGGCGGCTGGCGAGCGAGCAAGCCCTGGTGGTGCATGGCCAGGCCTATCAGTTGCCCAGCCGTTCAGCGCCCTCCGCCGCGCCCCGCAAACCCTCCGCCGGCCGCAAATCGGCCGCGCTGCCCGCGCGCAATACCGTGCTGGGCCGCATCAGTCTGCATCGCGAGGGCTACGGCTTTGTCTTGCCCGAAGCCGAGGGCTTCACGGAAGACATTTTCATCCCGCCGCCCTTCACCGCCCACGCCATGCACGGCGACCGGGTTCAGGTTGAGATTCTGCGCCCGGGGCCGAACGGCAAAAACGCAAAGCGGGACGCAGCCGGCGCCGCGCGTTCCGGCCGC
>JAKAUF010000390.1 GCA_021827785.1 Acidobacteriota bacterium
CCGGAACCACCGCGGTCTTTCGCGGTCTGCTGTTCGACGACAACGGCACGCTGCGCATGGACTGCGAACGCGTCATCCCGGTGGGCCAGTAAGCGCCCCGCCCCGCATCATGGGCAATGCGCCGGTAGCGGACCGGCGCCGGCCGCTATTCCTGTCAGCGGCCATTCCCCTCGGCTGCCACTGCTGCCGCCAAGAACCTCGGGCTCGAAATCCGGTGCGGGCGAGGCCGCCCGCGCCCCCAGGAGCGCCCGCTCTTCCCTCGCGTGGAACCGGGGGCGCAAATGACCCGATGCGGCGGTTCTCGCCCCGCCGGCGTTCAGGCGGCGGAGATGATTTCGCCGGCATGCCCGAGGTGCTGCCGGAACCACTCCTGCGCCAACTGCGCCACCTGCTCCAGCGTCCCGGGCTCCTCGAACAAATGCGTCGCGCCGGGCACCACCACCAAATGCTTCTCCGCGTTCAGTTCCGCCAGCGCCTGCCGGTTTAGCTCCAGCACCTCGGGATCATTTCCGCCCACGATCAGCAGCGTCGGCGCCACCACATGCGGCAGCGCCGCGGCGGCCAAATCCGGCCGCCCGCCGCGGCTGACCACCGCCCTTACCTCGGCCCGCTGCGTCGAGGCCACCAGCGCCGCCGCCGCGCCCGTCGAGGCCCCGAAGTAGCCGATATCCGCCTGCCCCCAGGTTTGCCGCCGCACCCAGCCGGTGGCCGCCGCCAGCCGCCGCGCCAGACGCGGAATATCGAAGCGGTACTCGGCCGTCTCCCGGTCCCGCTGTTCTTCCTCCTCGGTCAGCAGATCCATCAGCACCGTGCCCAGCCCCGCCGCTTGCAGATGCCGCGCCACCGACTGATTGCGCGGACTGTGCCGCCCGCTGCCGCTGCCATGGGCGAACAGCACAATGCCCACCGCTCCGTCCGGCACGCCCACCACCGCCCGCAGTTCCGGGCCGTTGGTCAGCCGAATCTCCGTCTCCCGTGCGTCCATCACTACCTCCCAAGCTTCCCGCCGCCATCTCCCAACCTGATCCGCCGGAGCCGATCCACCGGCCGGCGCCGGCTCGATTCAGAGCTCCATTTCCTCCAGCCTCGAACCCCGGGGGCAAATTCCGGTTTCTGGCCGATTGCACGGACCGGCCTGACCCTACCCGGCCTTCGCCATCGCCTTCCAGCTCGCCGCCAAATACCGCCGCGCCTCCTCGTCGCTCACCTGCGGAAACTCCTGATACCATTCGCCGACCGCGTAGAACGGTTCCGGCGTCTCCAAGCAGATCATTTGATCCGCGTGCCGCGCCACCTCCCGGCAGGTCGCCGCCGCGCCCACGGGAACCGCCCCAATCACCCGCTCCGCCCCGGCCCCTTGCAGCGCCGTCACCGCGGCTCGCATCGTCGCGCCCGTGGCCAACCCGTCGTCCACCACCAGCGCCGTCCGCCGTCGGATGTCGAAAGGCGGATGATTGCCGCGCAAAGCATGGTCCAGCGTTTCCACATGCTCGCGCTCGCGCGCGATCACCGGCGCCAAATCCTCCTCGCCCACCCCGAGCCGTTCCATCAAATCCCAATTGAGCGCCACCGCCCCGCCGCTGGCCACCGCCCCAAGAGCCAGCTCCGGCTCTTGCGGCAGCGACACCTTGCGCACCACCAAAATATCCAGCGGCAGCCGCAGCTCCCGCGCCACCTCCGCCGCCACCGGGATGCCCCCGCGCGGCAGCGCCAGCACCACCGCGCGCTCCGAGCCTGATCCGCCGCGGCCGCCCGGTGATGGTCCCGCTCCTGCCTGTGCCGCGGAACCCGCCGCGCCCAGCATCTCCGGCGGCAAAACCGCGCGCAGCCGCGCCGCCAGCCGCCGTCCCGCTTCTTCCCGATCCCGAAAGATCACGTCTTATTTTGATGCCCGGCCGTCGGCGAAAGGCAAGCAATTCCATCCGCCACTGCGCGAATTCAGTCGGGGATAATCCCCCAAACCCCAGCGCGTCCCGCGCAATCATCCGCCGCCCCGAAAGCAAAGCTGGAACACCTGCACTCCGCAATGTGGAGTGGGCCTCTGGCCTACGCCCACGCGCCGGCGCGCACGCACCGCTGCGTGAAATGTCTTGGCTGCGCCCATCGTGGGGTATGCCTCCGGCTTGCGTGCGGTCGCGCTCCGCGCGGCCGGGGCGGACCGGCGAGGACACCCACCCCACCCCCTTCGCGGCGGTGGAGATACGCCCGCCGCCCAGGAGGGCGACGGTACGCAGGGCAGGAGCCCTACCCCACGAGGGCGGCGACGACCCCACTGCGGGCGAGCCGTCCGCGCCCCAAAGAGGCGCACGCGCAGCGGTGGGGTATGCCTCCGGCTTGCGTGCGGTCGCGCTCCGCGCGGCCGCGCCACCCCCGGCCACGGCCTGGCTGCCACGCGCGCGGACCCGCGGCCTCTCGCCCTCTGCCCTCCGCTTCCTCCCTGTGCCAGAATAAAAACCTTCGCCTTTTTTCTCAGTGCCATGCCCAACGACGACTCTGCCTCCCTCAAGCACCGCAGCCGCAGCCTGACCACTGGCCGCGACCGTGCCGGCGCCCGTTCCATGTTCAAAGCGGTCGGCTACACCGATGCCGACCTGGCCCGCCCCTTGATCGGCGTGGCCAACACTTGGATCGAAACCATGCCCTGCAATTTCCACCTGCGGTCGCTGGCGGCCGAGGTGAAGAAGGGCATCCGCGAAGCCGGCGGCACTCCCATGGAGTTCAACACCATCGCCATCTCCGACGGTGAAACCATGGGCACCGAGGGCATGCGCGCCTCGCTGGTCAGCCGCGAGGTGATCGCCGATTCCATCGAGTTGGTCTGCCGCGGCCAAATGTTC
>JAKAUF010000119.1 GCA_021827785.1 Acidobacteriota bacterium
GCGGGCGCCTCTACGGCCTGAACGCCAGCGGCTGGTCGCCACAGGCCATGACCATCGCCTTTTTGCGCCGGCATGGCTTCCGCCACATGCCGCAGCACGGGGTGTATTCCATCACCGTGCCCGGCGTGGTGGACGGCTGGGCCCAGTTGCGCCGCCGCTTCGGCACCATGAGCTGGCGACAGATTCTCACCCCAGCCATCACCCTCGCCCGCACCGGTTTTCCCGTGCCGGAGTGGGACGCGCTCTATTGGCGCTACGCCTCGCATCTGCGCGCCGATCCCACCGCCGCCCACATCTATCTGCCCGGCGGCCGCCCGCCCGCCGAGGGCCAAGTCTTCCGCAACCCCACCCTCGCCCGCAATTTGCAGCTGATCGCCCAGGGCGGCCGCAAAGCCTTCTATGACGGCCCGCTGGCCCGCCGCATCGTGCGCTTCCTGCGCCACCGCGGCAGCCCCATGACGCTGGCCGATTTCTCCAGCTTCCACAGCCAATGGGTGCAGCCGCTCTCGGTGATGTACCACGGCTGGCGCGTCTTCGAGCTGCCGCCCAACGGCCAGGGCATCGCCGCGCTGGAGATGCTGAACCTGATGTCCCGCTTTCCCCTGGCGCGCTGGGGCCACAACTCCGCCAATGCCTTGCAGGTCATGATCGAGGCCAAAAAACTCGCTTACGCCGACCTGCTGCGCTACATCGGCGACCCGCGCTTCTCCAAGATCCCCATCACCGGCCTGCTCTCGCCCGCCTACGCCGCCCAGCGCGCCAAGCTCATCCACCTCCGGCACGCCAACTGCGACGTCGGCCCCGGCGATCCCTTTCCCTATCTCGGCGACACCAACTACCTGACCGCCGTGGACAGTCACGGCAACATGGTCTCGCTCATCCAAAGCAATTACGACGCCTTCGGCTCCTGGCTGGTGGCGCCGGGCACCGGCTTCGTGCTGCAAGACCGCGGCGCGCTGTTCAATCTGCACCCCGGCTCGCCCAACGCCCTGGCCGGCCACAAGCGGCCGCTGCACACCATCATTCCCGGCTTCATGGAGAAGGGCCCCTGGCGGCTCTCCTTCGGCATCATGGGCGGCTTCAACCAGGCCCAGGCCCATGCCCAGTTCGTCAGCAACGTCGTGGACTTCCACATGAACATCCAGGAGGCGCTGGAAGCCCCGCGCTTCACCAAGCTGGATTTCCGCGGCTGCGACGTGATGATGGAGGACCGTATTCCCGCCGCCGTGCGCGCCGCCCTGACCGCCCGCGGGCAAAAGATCCAGCTCCTGCCGCCCTACGCCAGCGCCGTCGGCGGCGGCCAGGCGGTGGAGCGTAACCTCGCCACCGGCGTCAACTACGGCGCCTCCGATCCTCGCAAGGACGGCGAAGCGGTGCCCCAGCCCATCCTGCCGGTGCGCCCCGCGGCGCCCGCCGGCCGCCGCTGAGGCTGGTGCCGGCTGAGTGCAGAGCGACAGAGCCGATCGCGTTTCCTCCCGGCCGCGGGCACGGCGAACCTCGCGCTCGGCAGGCGCGCCTCCGTGCTGGGTACGGTCGGGACGAAACCCGCACGCTGCAAAAATAACGAAAGGGCCGACCGGCCCTTAGCGCAGCCGTCAGCTCCCGCCCGGAGCACAGTTCCCCGCCCCGGCGCCGGCGCCCGAACCCCGCCCCACCGCCACGCGCGAAAACTCAATCCGCGCGGTGTGGCGGCTGCCGCATTGCGTGCATTGCGGCGGATCGTCTTTCGGGTCCCGCAGCGGCCGCAGGCATTCAAACGTCTTGCCGCATTCCTCGCATTGGTACTCGTAGAGAGGCATCTTGCCTTTAGGATAAACGGAAGCCGCCGCCGGCGCCGCCACGGCGCAGCCAACGGCCGCGCGCGGTCCGCGCGGAAAACGGCGAGCGGCCGGTGCGCGGGGGAGGCCGCCTTCAGGGGTGCCCAACGGTGCTGGGAACGCAATAAACGGCCGCCCAGCCCGCCCGCACAAGCGGGCGTGGCGAGGGCTCCCGCGCCGCACGCCCGAAGCCGCCCCAGGCCCAGCCCCGCCGGTCCATCGGCGCCGCGCGGCCAATTATGTAAATTTGCATTGACTCTGGCAACGGAAAAATGCAAAAATGGATTACAGCGGTCAGGATTGCAGTGTGGCGCTGTGGAAATTCGTGGTGTATTGCCCGCCGGGCGGGTCGTGCCCATTTGAGGAGTGGTGCCTAGCACAGGACGAGGACGTGCGTGCGCTCTGCATGATTACCCTCGGCTTTCTCGAGAAGGAGAGCGATTGGCACACGCGGACGAACAAGTTCAAGCCGTTGTGGCGAGCGCACCGTGGGCTGGGCGAGATTCGGTTCCTGATTCCAGGCGCTCCGGTTCGCCGGTTCCGCCCCTTGGGGATCTGGCCGCCGCGCATCCAACGGGAGTTTGTTTTGCTCACGGGATGCGAGAAGCCCGCTAGGGGACAATATGTCCCCGCGAATGCGCTGGAGCTGGCGCTGCATTATCGCTCGCTCCTTGCGGATGGAATTGGAGGCGTCCGTGGACTCAGAATTTGATCGCATCTGGCGTCAGCTCGCAGAGGGCAAGAGCTTCCGCGACGAATTCGCGCGCCAGCTCCTGAAGCACTCAGTCGCCTTCCAGATCAGGACGCTGCGGAAGCAGCACTGCGGCACCCAGCGAGCGCTGGCCGAACGGTCCGGCCTGGCCCAGGGCGTAGTGTCGCGCGCCGAAGACGAAGAGTACGGCAACCTGACCCTCAATACTTGCGGCCGCATCGGCAACGGGCTGGACATGGTTTTCCTGGGAAGATACGCAAGCTTCAGCGAGGCCGTGCGGCACTTCTTGGCGATCTCGGAGAACAGCGTCTACCAGACCAAAACCTTTGAAGAGGAGCAGCGCGGCTGCGCCCCGGCGACCAGGGCCGGGTTTTTCTCCGGCAGCGCCGAAAGGGCGTTTGGCGGAGCGCGGCCCGACCGCTACGCGGCCTGCCCGGCGAGGTCCCCGGGGGCGCCCGGCGGAGCCGTCGGACGCGGCATCTCCGACGCGGAAGCGGGCTCATGGCCAGAGGCCCTGGAAATCCTGCTGCCGGTCCCGCTCGGGCCGGAGAGCGATCACGGAAGGGGCGCCCCTGTAGCAAAGAGGACATCGGAGGAGGAACAATGGCACGCGAAGTTGTCACACGTGAAAGCACTGCGGTCGAACCGGGCCTGGCGCCGTCGGAACAAAACGTGGAGTGGATCCCAACGGAGGATTTCCAGGAGATCTACGCGAACATCCTCGTCTCGGAGCCGGCTGTCTGGGATCTCAGGATCAGGCTGGGAACTCTAGACCAATCCGTCCAGCCGATTAAGGTCAACTACCACACCGCGCTCAACATTCCCTGGGCGCAGGCGAAGCTGGCCGCTTTTTACCTCCGGGTCGTCCTGGCGGCACACGAGGCCCAGAACGGAAAGATCCCGATCCCGGCGTCGGTGCGACCCCGCGATCCGGCCGGCGCCAATTTGCCGCAGGAAATGTCCCCGGACTTGCTCCAGCGGCTCCAAAGGATCTACGCAGAGTTCGTGGAGTCCATTTAGCCGGTCCGGGGCCGAGGCCCCCTGGCGCCCGGCCGCCAGGAACCCGGCACCTTGCCCCGCCACGCCCTGCCCTGCCCTGCCGCGCAACACCGCGGGCCGGGGAGGGCGCAATGCACGCCCCACCCGGCCCGCTTCAGCGTTTCCTGATTTCCGCAGCCGCTTGCGGCTCCAGCCGCCCCGCGGCGCCCTGCGCCGCGGATCGAGCTCCTGCAACGACAAGCCCCTGTAACTACCAGCCGCCGTAACCGCCGGCCGCCGCGACTACCAGCGAGTGCGGCGCACCCGCGGCACCACCACCCGCTCCGCCCAGGCATCACCCTTCCCGCCCGGGACGTCGTTGAACAGCCACCACTGCTCATCGTGGTGCACGCTCTTGCCCGGCTGCAGGTCCACGGTCGGCCCCAGGGTCTCAAACTCCAGGAAGCGCGGCTCGGTATAGGTCTCGAAGTTGCAGCCGAAATCGGGATAATTGGCGCCCTTGTGCACGTCCACCCGCACCACGAACAAATGATGCCGGTTGTAATACGCGCCCCAGCCCGCCGCGTCGAACAGGCCGATCTTCTGCTGCTTGTATTTCCCCGCAGGGTCGCGTTCTTGCTGTAGCTCCAAGAACTTCTGCCCCAGCGTCCAGCGCGAGTCGCTGAAGTCCGTGTACGACCACAGCGCCAAGGGAATCACCGGTTGGAAGTGCTTCGGCCCCCACGGCGCCTTGGGCGGAAACGGAAAGACCGCGTGCCCGTCCCGCGCCATCTGCGAAATGGACCACGGCGCCAGCGTCTGCGCCCGCGTCCCGCGGTTCGTGATGATCTGGTGGACGTAGACGTGCGTGCCCGTCGGCGCCAGCTCGATGTCAATTTCCTTTTGCAGATACGTCGGGTAGGGCCGCAGTTCTTCCGGCGCGATGAACCGCACCACCAAATGCCCGCGGCGATGCGTTTCCACCACTTTCACCGGCACGTTGTCGGGAAAATAGGTCCGCTTGTTCTCCGGCGCCACCCACAGCCGGTGCCCGCCGTAGTTGCGGTAGGTGTCTCCGCCCCGCTTGCCCAGCTGATTGGGCCACTCATGAAACTCATTCGGGCCGTTCTCGAAGCCGTAGAAAATGACCCGCGGCCCGACGTCGGCGGTGACGATCAGCTTCACCGTGCCGTTGGAGATCTGATAACAGTCCGGCCAACCCTTGTAGGCAATTTTGCGTACCGTGACCGCCCCCTGAGCGGCCGTGGCCGCGAGCATGACCAAAGCCAGCGACGCCGCCGCCAGCCAGGCATGACGTAGAGTGATGGATCGCATCGAGTATACCTCCGAAGAGTTGGTTAGTTAGCCATTGCGGCTAATGGGACGATGGGCTTCCGGCGGGGCGCATTGCCCAGCCGCGGTAGTGGCCCAACGCCTCCTGCAAGGCCGCCGCATGGCGGCTGGCGTTGACAGCCACATGGTGTTCAAATCCGTTCTGGCAAATGTACTGCAACAGCGCTGGCAAGCCGGGAATCCGCACCACGCCGTAGCCGCCGAAGCTGCGCGGCCGGTCCGCCGTGATCTCCCCTTCGCCCACGTACCCGCGCATTTTTCCGGCGTACTCGTCGGTCGAGAGCCGGCAGTAGGTGATCGGCCCCGCTTTCAGCGGCCCGACGATGGTGCCGAAGGTGTTGGCCTTGCCCACCGAGCCGGCGATGATCTCCTGGAAATCCATCTTGGCTTCGGCGAAGAAATGCTTGGGCAGGTTGGAGCAGTGGAAGATCACCGCTTTTTCGCCGTCGCCGCCGTAGTTGTTGTTCCAGTCCACCAGCGCGCTGGGCGTGCCCGCCGCCAGTTGCAGCGCGTGCATGGACAGCGCGCCGGCCACGTCGGCTTCGCAGGCGCTGGACATCAGCCCCTCCGACATCAGGCTCATCAGCGTGCAGGGCACCACGCCGAAATACTCCTCCATCGAGATCCAGCATTGGATCGAGCTGGCCGCCAGCCCATTGTCGGCGATCCAGTCGCCCACCACCGCGCCCAGCTTCGCCATCTTCAGCAGCGCTTCCTCCGGCACGCCCGTGGTCGGCACGTAGCCGCGGATCTGGTCCAGCTTGGCCTTCACCGCCGGCGCGGAATCGGCCAGCCGCCCCACCCGGCCGAACACCTCCGACAGGTCCAGCGGTTCCACCGAAATGCCCTCGCGCTCCAGCAGCTTCTCGCTGAAGCGCACCGTGTTGAAGGCCGCCGGGCGCGCGCCGATGACGCCGATGCGCAGGTGCTTCAGCCCCTTCAGCACGCGGCATACCGCCGCGAACCGCGCCAAATCGGCGGCAAAGGCCGCGTCCTCCGGCGCCACGGTGTGGTCGGTCGTCAGGCTGAAGCGAATGCCGTACTGCCACAGGTTGTTGCAGACCGAGATCTTGCCGCAGAAGCTGTCCCGCCGGTGCCCCATCAGCATCTTTTCCGGCTGGTCGGGAAAGGCCTGCACCAGCACCGGCACGTCCAAGCCGGCCAGCCGCAGGGCGTCGGCGGCGGCGCGCTCATCGCCGAAGTTCGGCAGCGCGATCACGACGCCGTCCAGCGTTTCGCGATGGCGGCGGAACAAATCGGCGCAGCGCCGCGCGTCGGCATGCGTCTCCACCGCGCCGTAGCGCGTGGCCAGCAGCTCCCCGGCCGCGGCGCCCTCCGGCGCTTCGTCCAAGCAGACGGCGCCGTACCCGGCCTTGGCCAGCGTGTCCAAAATCCGCCGCCGGCCCTCGCGCGCCAGCTCGCCGGGAAAAAAGCCGCGGTTGCCAATCAATACGCCAAATGTGGTGTTTGCCAAGGGATCTCCTAATTGCTTTTGGCCCGGCCGTCCCGCCCGGCCAATGCGGGCCGGATGGCGGCAGGCGGAATCCTTCTGCGGGCCATGCGCCGCTGGCCGGGGGCGCGGCGCGCGCGCGCCGCCAAATTCCATGCTTGCCGTCCGGCGCCCATCGCTTAGCTCCGTCCGGCGCCTTTGACCCGCCGTGCCAATTTGGCCACCTCCCGGGCGCCGCCCATTGCGGCTTGCTTGCCGCCCAAGCCCAGCCGCAACCCGGCCAGCGCCGCCGACCGTCCCGGCCGTGTCTGCCCATAGCCGAAGCGGTAGCGGTCATGCCATTTCTTGACCTCCGCCGCCGGCAGCGCCTCGGGCGAGCCCAGCGTCAGCGCCAAGTGGCAGGTTTTGGCGACATCTTCCAGCATCACCGCGGCCTTGAACGCCGCCTTCGGCGTCGGCCCGAAGGCGAAGGCGCCATGGTGGCCCAGCAGCAGCGCCGGGGGCGGCGTTCGCCCCTGCGCCGCGGCGGCATGCAGCGCCGCCACGATCGCTTCCCCGATATGGTCGCCGATATTGTCCAGATAGGGAAGACAGGGAATCTCGCCGCCAAACTCGTCGGCGATCGCGGTCAAATACGCCGGAATCGGCTGCCCCAGCAAGGCGAAGGCGGTGGCGTAATTCGAGTGCGTGTGGATGATGCCGCCGACCTCCGGGCAGTGCCGGTAGATATACAGGTGGTGCGGCAGGTCCACCGAGGGCTTCATCTTGCCCGCCCGCACCCGCCCGTCCAGGTCCACCGTCACCAGCTCCTGCGGCCGCAGGCGGTCGTAATCCACCCCGCTGGGCTTGATCAAGATCTGCCGCCGCGCGCGGTCAATGCCGCTGGCGTTGCCGCTGTGCATGGTCACCAAGCCGGCCCGCGGCAGGCCCACGTTGGCCGCCCACACCTGCTGCCGCAGCGCCGCCGAGGTCAGCGCGTTAGACGGCCGCGCGCTGGCGGGCGGACGAGTGGGCATTGGATATCTCCGTCGGTAGTTGGCGCTGGGCGCGTAAGCGTTTCATGACCGGGTTACCGCCGCGGCCAAAGTAATCATGCAGGGTCTGATATTCACGGAACAATTGATTGTAGGCTGAGTGCGCCGCCGCGCGGGGCTGGAAGCCCTTGGCCCGCAGCTGGGTCATGGCGCGCGCCGCCGCGAAGATGTCGCCGTGGCCCCCCGCCTGCGCCCCCGCCGCCACCGCCGCGTGCAGCGCCGCGCCCAGCGCGGAGCAGGTCTGCGGCGACCGCGGCACCCGGATCGGCCGCCCGGTGACGTCGGCGTAGATCTGCATCAGCAGCGGGTTCCGCTCCGGCAGCCCGCCGCAGGCGTAGAGCTCCCGCACCGCGACCCCCTGCGCCTCGAACGCCTCGATGATCTGCCGCGTGCCGAACGCCGTCGCCTCCAGCAGGGCGCGGTAAATCTCCTCCGGCCGCGTCGCCAGCGTCAGCCCGATCAGCAGCCCGGACAGATCGGTGTCCACCAAGATCGAGCGGTTGCCGTTCCACCAATCCAGCGCCAGCAGGCCGCTCTCCCCCGGCCGCAGCTTCCCCGCCGCTCGCTCCAGCCATGCCGCCGGCGTCAGTTTCCGCCGCCGCGCCTCGCGGCTCACCGCCTCCGGCACTCCCGCCTGGAAAAACCAGCCGAAGATGTCGCCCACCGCCGACTGCCCGGCTTCATAGGCCTGCAACCCCGGCACCACGCCGTCCCGCACCACCCCGCACATCCCTTCCACCGCCCGCCGCTCCCGCCCCAGCAGCAGATGGCAGATCGAGGTGCCCATCACCATCACCATCTTTTCCGCCGCCGTCACTCCGCAGGCCGGCACCGCCCCGTGCGCGTCCACGTTGCCCACCGCCACCGCAATGCCCGCCGGCAGCCCCAGCTTTTTCGCCCACGCCGCCGTCAGCCCGCCCGCCTTCGCCCCCAGCGGAAAGTACCGCTCCGGCAGCAGCGTCCCGACGGCGTTCGCCAGCCGCGGGTTCAGCGCGCGGAAAAACTCCGCCGGCGGAAACTGCCCCCCCAGCGCCCCGCGCTCATCCGCCGGCGCCGCGGCGTCCAGCCGCCACATCGCCTTGTATCCCGCCGTGCAGGCCGCCCGCCGCTCGTTGCCCGTCAGCTGCCAGATGATCCAGTCCGCCGCCTCGATCCAGCGCTCGATCGCCGCATACGCCCGCGGCGACTCGTCGGCCACTTGCAGCAGCTTGGCCCAGAACCACTCCGCCGAGTAGCGCCCGCCGTAGGTCTCCACGAACGCTTCCCGCCGCTCCCGCCCGATTTGGTTGATGCGGTCCGCCTGCGGCTGCGCCGCGTGATGCTTCCACAGCTTCACATAGGCGTGGGGCTCCCGCCGCCATTCCCGCACCCGGCTCAGCGGCGTGCCGTCGGCCTTCGCCGGCATCGGGCTGGAGGCGGTAAACGCCGTCCCCATGCCGATCACCCGCTCGCCCTTCACCCCCGCCGCGCGCAGCGCCCGCGGCACCGCCTCCGCCGTCGCGCGCAAATAGTCGTCGGCGTCTTGCAGCGCCCAATCCGGCCCCAGCGCCGGCCCGCCCGGCGCCCGCCGCGTGATGACGCCATGGGCGTAGGGGCTGACCGCGACGCTCAGCTCCGCGCCGTCGCGCACGCGCACCACGATGGCGCGCCCGGATTCGGTGCCGAAGTCAAGGCCGATAACGAAACGGTCGGAGGCTCGGTTTGGCATGGCGTTAGCTGAGTTCCACTTGCAGGGTCGCCACCGTCAGCGGCGGCAGGTCCACTTCCAGTTCCCCCCGCCGCAGCCGCACCGGCAGCGCGCGCGGCACGACCCGCAGGGGATGATCGAAGGTGTTGCCCGCGTTCCGGTCGGCGTCGTGCAGCGCCTGCCCGGCCGCGGAAGACGCCGCCGCCCCGGCGATCGCCAGGCGCACCCGCATCGGCTCGCGGTCCCGCGGATTGACCAGGCTGATCACCAGCGCCCGCCCCCGCCGCGACGCCGAAGCCGACAGCCCCAGCGGCGCCGCTTGCTCCGGCGTCACCCGCACCGCCGTGTTGCCGCGGTGCGGCTTGAACAGATGGAAGGCGTAATACGTCGTCGTCCGCACGCAGCGCTCCCCGTCCGGCCCATCCGTCACCAGCAGCGATTGCAGGACGTTGACGATCTGCGCGATGGCGCACAGGCGCAGCCGGTGCGCCTGGCGGTTGAACATGTTCAGTCCCAGCCCCGCCGCCACGCCGCTGCGCATCGTCGCCGGCTGGTACAGCATCCCGTACCGCTTCTGCTGCGCCCGGCTCAGCCGGTCCCATACCCCCCATTCATCCAGCACCAGCCCCACGCGGTCGCCGCGCGGATAGCCGTCCAGGATCGCCCGCTGCTGCCGGATCGCCGCTTCCACCTTGGCGAAGATCGCCAACTGCCGGTCCATCGCCGCCGCCGTGAACTCCGCCGGCGCGTCCGCTCCGCCCTCGTAGTAATGCATCGAGACGCCCGAGGGCCGCATCCATTGCAGCCCGTCCATCAGCCCCCGCATCCAGTAGCCGTCGTTGCCGTTCGGCCCGCTGGCGATCAGGTAGGGCTGGACGCCGCCCATCGGCCGCAGAAACGTCGCGAACTGCCGGTACTTCAGGGCGTATTCCTTCGGCGTCATGTTGCCGCCGCAGCCCCAACTCTCATTGCCCACGCCCCAATACCGCACCCGGAACGGCGCCGGCGAACCGTTCTTGGCCCGCAGCTCCGCCAGCGTGCTGCCCGCCGGAAAATTGCAGTACTCCATCCAGTCGCGCAGCTCTTCCGGCGTCCCGGTGCCCACGTTGCCGGCCAGATACGGCTGCGCCCCGATGCGCCGGCACAGCCCGATGAACTCATCCGTGCCGAAGCTGTTGTCGTCAATCACGTCGCCCCAGGCGATGTTCACCGTCTTCGGCCGTTCCGCCCGCGGCCCGATCCCGTCCCGCCAGTTGTAGGTGTCGGCGAAGCAGCCGCCCGGCCAGCGCAGTACCGGAATCCCCAACTCGCTCAGGTACCGCACCGCCAGCGCCCGGTAGCCGTCCACGTTGGGAATCTTCGACCGCGGCCCCACCCACAGACCCCCGTAGACGCAGGCGCCCAGATTCTCGGCAAACTGCCCGTGAAACTCCGGCCGCACCAGCCCGATCTCCTGATCCAGCCGCACCGTCAGCGCCAAGCCGCTCGAGGGCAGCGCCCAGCCCAGCCCCGGCGCCGCGCAGGCCGCCGCCGTCGCCGCGCCGGCCGCCAAAAATCGCCGCCGCGAGATCGTCCCGGGCTGTATGGCTGGCCCCCGCGTCATGCGATTCCCGCCCGCTCCTTGGCCCGCCGGATGATCGCCGCCATGATGTCCCGGTGCTCCGCGAAGGTGTCGTCCACCACCGTAATCGTCGGAATCTCCGCCGGATCCAAATTCAGCGTCTTGGGATTGAAGCGCCCGAATCCCGCCTCATACACTCCCGTCGAGCCCCGCCCCGGCGCCGGCGTGCTCAGATGCTCGAACGCCCGGGCGTATTTCTTGAACGCCGGCGGATAGCCCCGCTCGGAGAACACTTGGAACAGCGGAATGAAGCCGAGCAGCGCGTCATAGGACATCTCCCCGCAGGCGATGGCGTGCGGGTGTTTGCGCCGCAACCCCGTCACCAGCTCCCGGATCCCGGTGAAGATGTCCCCCTGGCGGTTGTTCACCCAGCCGCCGGCGATGTCGAGAAAATATCCGTCCGCGTGGTATTCGCTCAAGATCGCGGAAATGCGCCCGCCCAGCCAGTCCCGCCACGCCGCCACGCCCAGGTTCATGAACGGCGAATTGCCTTCGTCGTGCCGGTCGTTGTCCCAGTCCACCCAGTCCAGAAAATACGGCCGCCCGCTGGGCAGAATCGTCGCTCCCGCCGCGACCTTTTCGTAATCCGGCAGCCGGTCGTTGGCCGCGTCGGAGCCGAACATGGGCATGAAGCGAAAGCCCTGGCCGTGCCCATGGTCAATCAGCCGCCGCATCCCCTCCGGACCGCCCAGCCGCGGATCGGGCTGATAGGCCGGATAATTCCAGTAATAACGCCCGTCCCAGGCCGGCAGGAACACCAGCACCCGCTCCGCCGGTATCTGCCCCGCCACCCAGTCCAAGGTGCGCGACATCTTGGCGAAGTCGTTGAAGATGTATCCCGTCCAATCCATGCCGTGCAGCGCCACCACCAGCGCCACCTTCCGCAGCCATGCCGGCACGTCGCTCCGCGTCCGCCAGTCCGGCAAATCGAAGACCCGTTCCACGTGCGCGAAATGCGGCCGGAACGCCGCGTCTTCCTCGCCCGCCCAGGTCAGCCGCCACGGCGCCGGCGCAATTTCCTGCCGCCGCCGCCAGCCCTCCGGTTCATAGGTCAGCTCCACGCGGTAACCGTCCGGGCCGGGCTGGAAATAGAAGCGGTGCGCATGCACCGCCGTATCCCGTGCAGAGAGGCTGAAATATTTCCGCCCCGCCGCCGGCTGTTCCACCTCGATCACCGTCAGCGGCGTGTTCATTCCTCCCGCCAAAAACAGCGAGTCGCCGCCGAAGGGATAGCCGAACAGCAGCTCGTTGTCCCGCGGATCGAAGAAGGACCCGCCGCCCGGCGACACCCGTCCCCGCGGCACGCCGCGCACGATGGCGGTGATCGCCTTGATGGCGTGGTCGTCCGCTTTCCGTCCCGCCGGCGGAACAACGTGCGCCCGCGCCCGGCATTCCACCCCGTTCGTCACCGGCCGCAACTCCGCCGTGAATCCCCCTTCGGCGCTTTGCAGCCCCCCGGCGAAAATCAGCCGCCGGCAAACGATGTCCCAGCCGCCGCCCGCCGCCGGATGCGCCTCCAGCGCCGCTGGATCGGGCCCATAGGCGTTCTCGAAGGTGTACAGGCGGAAGGAAAATTCCAGCCCCCGGTACGCCACCGACGGCTCGGGAAAATTGAAGCTGAACTTCAAAAAGGCCCGGCCCCGCGGCGGAATGTACACCCCGCTGGTGCTGTTCAGCTCGCGAATCGTTCCGTCCGCCGCCGGCGCCGCCCATGCCGCCCCGTCCGCGCCCGGCAACGCCGTGCTTCCCGCGTCCGGCAAAGCGGCCGCGCCGCGCGCAGCGGCGTCATTCGCGCCCGGCGACGCCGCGCCGGAAGCGCCGGGCAACGCCGGCCCCAACATCGCCCCCGCCCCCAAGGCGGCGGCGCCCTTCAGCACGCTGCGGCGGTCAGGCATCGTCCCTCCAGGCCCGGCCCGGGCGGAATGGTAGCGTTTGCATGAAGCTGCAAAGTACCCCCGCTCTGCTCCCGCTGTCAAGCATTCCCCCACCCCGTGCGGCGGCGCACATCCGGCGCGCCCCCGCCCGCCCCCTAGCGCGCCGGCGGCGGCGCGGTCGAGGCCCGCACCACCAGTTCCGGTTCCACCAGCCACTCCCGCGGCGGCGCGGCCGCCGCCTTGGCGGGGTTCCGGTCCGCCGTCAGCGCGTGGAAGGCCATGCGCCCGATCGCCTCGCGGGGAATATCCAGCGTGGTCAGCGGCGGCGCCGCGAACTGCGCCAGCCCGATGTTGTCGTACCCCACCACGCTGATCTCCTCCGGGACCTTCAGCCCCTGCTCCCGCAGCTCCCCCAGCACCCCCAGCGCCATGAAGTCGTTGGCGCACAAGATCGCCGTCGGCTGCGGCCGGCTGGCCAGCACGCTCCGCGCGGCCCGCTTGCCTCCCGGCGGATCGTCCGCCTCCATCGCCAGCGCGTAGTGAATTCGTCCGTCGTATTCCTTCATCGTCGCCAGGAAGGCCTCCCGCCGCCCCTGCAACGGCTTCAGCCCCGGGTGGTGCCCCACGAAAGCCATCCGCCGGTGCCCCAGCGCGTACAGATATTCCACCGCCTTGCGGATCCCGCGCTCGTAGTTCACCTTGATGCTGGTCACGTGCGGCCCCGGCTGCCCCACGTCGTAGATCACGGTCGGCATGCGGCTCTCCGCCAGCTCGGCTTGCAGCGCCGGGTCCATCTCGGAAACGATGATCGCCGCCCCCGCCGCGCGGACTTGCAGCAGTTGATGCACCGCCGCCAGCAGCCGCGCCCGGTCGTAGCCGGTGTTCTGCACCGTCACGTCATAGCCGTGCTCGTGCGCCTCGCTCTCCATCGCCCGGAAGATATCCAGAAAAAACGGATTCTCCAGGTTGGAGACCACCAGCCCCACCGTGCGGCTCTTCCCCGCCGCCAGCACCCGCGCGTGCAGGTTGGGATGGAAATTCAGCTCGCGGATCACCCGCTCCACCGCCCTGCGCGTGGCCGGGTTCACCAATGCGGATTGATTGAGGACGCGGGAGACGGTGGTCGTGGACACCTTCGCCCGCCGCGCCACTTCAGCTAGAGTCACTGCGCACGCCGTCGGAGAATCATTCGCCGCTCATTCTATCAAGCCGCCTAGCGAGCCGCCCATCAAGCCGCTTGCCGCCAGGCCGCCCGCCGCGCCTAGCCGGGGAACCCCCGGCGCGGCGCCAAATGTTGCGCAACGAGGCCCAGCACCTAAATTAGGCCCGGCGCGACGCCCTGGGGAAAGCCGGCGCGGCGGAGCCTGGGCCGAGAGCGAATGCCCGTCCCCCGTCCCGCGTCCCCCGTCCCTCGTTTATCGCCCCGCCCGCTACGCCTGCCGGCCCCGCCACCGCCCGGCCCGCCACCAGACCGCCCGAGCGGGCAAGCGCAGCGAAGCGGAGCGGCAAACCGTGCCGCAAGCCAGGCGAGGCCGCAGGCAATGAGGGCCGGGAGGTGTACCCGGATGTACCCGATCCGGCCCGAATTGCCGAGAACGACGCCTGGCGCCGCTTATCGCCCCGCCCGCTCCTACGCCTGCCGGCCCCGCCACCGCCGCGGCTTATAGTGCGCCGGCCAGTAGACCGCGAAATGCGAGTCCCGCACCTGATAGAACGGCCGCAGCGGCACTGTCTGGCTTTGCCCCGCCAGTTGGAAGCGCAGCGGCCCGCCGCTGGCCGCCTCGACCCAATTCGTCTGATCGGGATGATCCAGCTGGAGCGTCGGCACCTTGGCCGGCCGGGCCCATGGCCCGCTGTTGCCGTAGCGCATCTTTTGCGTAATCCCCGCCGTGCCGAAGTCGCCCGCCAGGCAGACCGGACCGTACATCATCGCCACCAGCTCCGGGTTGCCGTGCAGCGTCTCGGCGTGCAGCTGCATTGGCAGGTCCATCTCCACCCGGTCGCCGTTGCGCCAGCGCCGGCGCACGGACACATAGCTGCTCGGATTGGAAAACACCGGCAG
>JAKAUF010000173.1 GCA_021827785.1 Acidobacteriota bacterium
CGCCGTCGAGGCCCGAGGCGCGGACGCCGTACACCGGCTGGTCGGGGCCCAGCCGCTGCGCGAGATGGCGGTAGCCGAAGACATCGCCGCTCGCGTCGTGCAGCAGGAACAGGGGCGGCCAGGCGCCCTCGGCTTGGAGCGGAACGATGCGCGGGTGGAAGGAAGAAGCGCGATCCGCGAGCAGCGCGGCCAGCGAACTGACGGTTGGCGCCTCGAACAGAACCACCACCGGCAGCCTTCGCCCGAACTCCCGTTCGATGCGGGAAAACAAGGCCACCGCTAGCGAGGAATCGCCGCCCAGGTCAAAGTAGTTGTCATCGGGGCCGACGCTGTCCAGGCCCAACACCTCGCGCCAAATGGCGGCGAGCCGGATGGCGGCGTCCCCAGGCGCGCCGGTGGGCGTGGCCGGCATCGAGCGCTCGAGGTTTGCGGGCATCGCTACGAATTCTGTCGGGCCGTCAGCGCCGGCTGATGCGTGGCGCCGGCGGTGGGCAGGACGTACCGCAACCGGTCGTCATGGATTTCCGCATACGCGATCCGGGCGCGCTCGGCCCCATCGCCCGCGATGCGCCAAGCGGCGCCGTCGTGGCGCAAGGTCATGGCGCGCCGCTGGCGCCACCAATGGCTGATCTCTCGCGGCAGGGCGAACCAGCGTTGGCCCTGGCGGCGTTCCGCCAACAAGATCTCCCCGAGACGTTGGAAGATATCCCGCGCCCGCTGCTCGATGATGTAGTCGGGATGAATCGAGAAGCACATCACGCCATGGGCGGCGGCGGTGGCGGCGAGCTGCTGTTCCCAGACTTGGGTGGAATAGTCGCCGAGAATGTGGAACAGGATATAATCCTGCGCCGCCGTCCCCGGGATCTCGACCATATCGCCCAGGAAGTAGGGCCGGACCGCGCAGCATCCTCCCGCTTGGGGATGAAAGTGCGCGCCGTTGGGCAGGGACATGTCGTAATCGAAGCGCAGGGCGCCAAACCAGTCCAAATTCCGGTAGAGCACCGCCGAGCGAAAGCCCTGGGCCCCCCATTCGCGGCCATAGGCGTTGATGCGCTCGGCGCGGCGCAAAAACTCGTCGCGGCTGCTGAACAGGCGGCCGTCGTGGTTCAGGTCGTGAACGTTAATTTCAAAGCCGCGATCACGGATGTTCGCCAGCCACACCTCGGGCACGTCATACCGATGCTCCGGAATGATTTCGAAGGCGCCCTTCATGCCATAGCGTTCGTCCAGGTCCATCAGCGTGGGCGTGAAGTCGCGCCCGGCGGCCGTCTCCACGTCGTGGGTCATGGCGACCGCCGAGGAATAGCCATCGGGCCAGAACCAAATGAATGGGATCCGGTCCACGCCGCGGGCCCGCATGGCCAGCAGCAGCAGCGTGTCCAGCGCGCGTTCGACCGTCGTGTCAATCGGCCACGCGGGGAAGCTCGGCGCCGCGTTTCGCTTGTGGCCCACCACGGAGCGTTGCAGATGCTTGCGGATGCCGACCGGCAACATCGGCCGGAGCGTGTAATAGGCCTGGGCCGCGGCGCGCTTCCAGATGGGGCCCGTGCCGGCCGGCTCTCCGGCGCCAGGATAGCGTTCGAAGAGCAGGTTATTGATGGCCTCGGCGGGATCAAACGGCAGGCGGCATTCGCCATCGCCGATCGCCACTGCTGTAAGGGCGTCCGCGCGTGCGTCCTCGGGCCGCTGCGCCGCGCCGCCCGAAGCCAAGCCGCCAAACAAGGTGATGTCCGGCCCGAACCGGAAAAACCCCGTCTCGGAGGCGCCCCCGGCGGGCGGGCGCAGGACGCCCATGTCATCGGGACATCGGAAATGTTCTTGCAACAGCCCCGTCATCGTTTTTGCAGGCCCTTCTTTTGCGTTATTGAGCGTCGCCAGCGGTAAGTCCAACAGAAGCTATTGCCGTGGGTGATCGGCTTTGGCATGCCGGCTGTGCCTCGGCGCTAGGCGATATGCCGGTACAGGAGCTCGCCGGCGGCAATCAACAACGGCTGCGGCAGATGGCTGGCCAACGCCAGCGCGGGTTTCCGCGCCACTCGGCGCCAGCCGGCGCGGCGGGGCGTGGCGTTGCCCGAACTCGGGAAGCGGAAATAGGTCAGCTGCTGCGGTTGGGCGTTCCAATGCTGCTTAAACGCCAGCAGCCCGGTGTTGTCCGTGGCCGAACGGCCCAGCTCCAGCGTGCGGGCGCCGCGCCGCCGGCCCTCTTCGATGGCCCGCCACATTAGCAGCGGCATCGCGCCCAAAGCGTGCCAGGCCGCATCCGATGCCCCGTACTTGTAGGTCAGGCGCTCGCGGAATTGCAGGGTTACGATCGCCGCGATCGCCCTTCCCTGCTTGCGCGCGACATATACCGTGAGCGTGTCGCCACACGCCTCCGCCAAATGGCGAAACCAGGCCCGCGGCTGGGGTGGCAGTCCGTGCCGCCGGCGGGTGAGCGCGTGGAGGGCAAAAAAGGCATCCAGCAGCGCCGGCGACCGGCCCATCTCGACGTCCAGCTGTTCCCGCTCCGCCCGGCGAATGCGGCGCTGCACGCAGTCCTTGTGGAAGCTGCGCAGCAGGGGTTCGCGCGCACCGGCGATGGGCGCAGTGTGCAGCGCATACTCCGCCGAAGGGCTCCATTCCCTATTGCCCGCGTCGTCCCATGGCGCGCGCAAAGGTCGAATCTCCATGTAACCGCGGCGGTCGCGCTGCGCGGCGGCAATGAGCCGCCGCCAGCTTTCGCCGGCGTCGTCCGGGGTGCGCGCCAGCAACGGCTGGCAATGGTCGGCAAAGGGAACCGAAACCATCCGCTCGCGCGTCAGCCACGTGCGGACGCGGCAGAAGACC
>JAKAUF010000004.1 GCA_021827785.1 Acidobacteriota bacterium
TTTGGCCCAAACCAAGCGGGCCGCCCCGCCCACGGCGGGGCTAGGGCCCGCGCCAAGTGAGACCGGCCGCCCCGCCCACGGCGGGGCTAGGGCCCGCGCCAAGTGAGACCGGCCGCCCCGCCCACGGCGGGCCCGGTGCGCCGCGCTCTGCAATGCCGGCCCAAGGCCCACAGGCCCGGAGCGCGGGCTGCGGCGGTGTGCGAAAATGAGGGACGTTACCGCGCATGTCCGATCCCAACTCCAACCCTGCGGCGCCCCAGAGCGAAGCGCTGAACCCGTCCGGCGAGACCAGCCCATCATCCGCCCCAATTCCCGCTCCGGCGGCCCAGCCCCCCGCGCCCGCCTCGGAAAGCGCCGGCGAAGGCAACTTCGCCGAGCTGCTCTCCCGCTTCGAGGCTGAGGGCTCGGCCCAGGCGGAGCCGAAAGCCGGCGACCGCCTGATCGGCAAAGTGGTCAACATCACCAGCGACGCGCTGCTCGTGGACATCGGCGCCAAAGCCGAAGGCGCGCTGAAAATCGAGTCGGTGCGCCGTGACGACGGTTCCCTGCCCGCCGGCGTCGGCGACGAGATCCAGGTGGTGGTCGAAGGGCGCGACCCCGAGGGCAATTTCAACCTCAGCCCGCTCACGCCCGACCGCCCGCGCACGCTGGAGGATCTGCAAGCCGCCTTCGAATCCGGCCTGGTCATCCGCGCCAAGGTCACCGGTATCGTCAAGGGCGGTTTTTCCATCCAAGCGGGCGAGCGCGGGTTTCTGCCCCAGTCCCGCAGCGGCGTGCGCGACACCGCGGAGATGCACAAGCTGGTGGGCCAGGAGATCCGCTGCCGCATCGTCCGCGCCCCGCAAGCGAAAAACATCGTCGTGGACCGGCGCTCGGTGCTGGAGGAGGAAGAACGCGAAGCCGAAGCCGCGGCCCTGGAACGGCTGCGCGAAGGCGACGAGGTCGAAGCCACCGTGCGCAGCTTGGCGACCTATGGCGCCTTCGTCAACCTCGGCGGCATTGACGCTCTTTTGCACGTCGCCGACATGAGCTGGACGCACGTCGGCGATCCCAGCAAGGTCGTGGCCATCGGCGATCAGGTGCGGGTCAAGGTGCTCAAGATTGATCCCGCCAAGCGCCGCATTTCGGTCGGCATCAAACAGCTCACCCCCGACCCCTGGGAACGCGTGGCGGAAAAATACGAGGTCGGCCAGCGCGTGCGCGGCGCCGTGCTGCGCACCACCGATTTCGGCGCCTTCGTCGAGCTGGAGCCGGGCGTCGAAGGCCTCATCCATATCTCCGAAATGTCCTGGTCCCGGCGCGTGCGCAAGCCCGATGACGTGCTCAAGCCGGGCGAGATCGCGGAAGCCGTCGTCCTGGGCGTGCAGCCGCGCCAGCGCCGCATTTCCCTGGGACTGAAGCAGGCGCTCGGCGACCCCTGGGCGGACGCGGCGACGCGCTACGCTCCCGGCACGGTCGTCGAGGGGCGCGTGCGCAATCTTCAGCCCTTCGGCGCCTTCGTCGAAATCGCCGAAGGCGTGGATGGGATGATTCATATCGGCGATTTGGCGGAAAACCGCCTCAATCACCCCAGCGAAGTGGTCAAGGTGGGCGAAACCGTCCGCGCCCAGGTCTTGGAATTGGAGCTGGAAAAGCGCCGCCTGCGCTTGGGCATGAAGCAACTGCTGCCCACCCCCGCCGATGAATTCATCGCCGGCCATCAGCTCGGTGACGTGGTCAGCGGCCGCGTCGTCCGCGCCTATCCCGGCCGCATCGAGCTGGGCGAGCGCATCGAAGCCGCCTGCCCCAGCGCCGTCCAACCCGCCAAGCGCGTCGTGCAGGGCACGCTCGGCGAGAAGCTGGCCGCGGTCTGGAAGGCCCCCACCCCGGCCGTGCCCGAGCCCGAGCCCACCGGCGTGCAATTGAAGGCCGGCGAGATGCGCAAGTTCCGCCTCGTCAAGCTGGACGCCGAAAACAAGTCCATCGAAGTCGAGCCCGCCTAGCGCCTCGCCGCCACGTAGGACAGCCGTCAGCCCCGCCCCGCGGCGCCGGTAGGATAGCCGTCCAGGATGTCAGCCCCACCACCAGCGCAGCGAAAGCGGGATAGCCGTCCCGGCCGTCACTCTGCCCTTCCGCCGGGCGCGGAGCCAAGGGGAATGCCTCCGCCTTGCGCGCGGTCGCGCTGCGCGCCGACATGACCTGCGCGTAAAGCCTGCCCGGTCTGGGCCGCCCCCCGTCCCTGCCGTACTCCCCCGCCCAAGCCGGTCGCCGCTTCGTGGGGTAGGGCTTCCGCCCTGCGTCCGTCGCTCTCCCGGGCGGCGCCAACCTGTCCCTCGTCCCCCGTCCCCCGCCCCGCGACGAGGGCGGGATAGCCGTCCCGGCCGCCACTCGCTCCGCCCGCCGGGCGCGGAACCGTGGAGAACGCCTCCGGCTTGCTTGCGGTCGCGCGGCGCGCGACCGGCGTACTCCGTCGCGCCGAAGTCGCCCTTCACGGCCGCCGACATCGCCGTCGCGCCCTTACGCGGCCAGCAGCGCCTCTACCACCTCGGCGATCGCCAGGCACGCCGTCAGCCCGGGCGACTCGATGCCCACCAAATGAATCACGCCCGGATGCCGCGCATCCCGTTCGATGATGAAATCACCTTCCGGCGCCCGCGCAGTGGTCTGCCGGTCGTCGCCCTCGGGCAGCACCAGCTTGGGCCGAATGCCCGAGTACGCGGGCGTCAGATCATCCATCTGCAACTGGGGAAACAAATGCCGCCCTTGCTCCAGGAAAAACCCCACCGGCGGCCAGCCGTTCTCGTAGTCTTCCTTGCTGGCAACCGAATGCGCGGTGGGGCC